>CAZNMO010000078.1:8463-20160 GCA_964574195.1 uncultured Clostridiaceae bacterium
ATGAAGAAAAATTTGATAGAAAATTCCTGAGTACAATTGCAGATAAGGATTATATAGCACAGGAGGCAATAAAGCAACAAGGGTATCTGAATGACATTTATCCTGATTCTGTAAATACTTTCAGGATAGCTACAGAAAACTTGAAAGGTAATATAAGGATAGTTTGTGCAGTGTTGAGGATAGGGAGAGGTGGAAAAGAGGTTGATAATGCCTCTCAAGGCGGGATGCTCCTGAAAATAGATATTAGCACAGGCAAAACGGGAAATTATGCTATTACAGAGATGGGAGAAACATTTGACAAACACCCGGATACAGACTTTGTGTTTCAAGACTTTAATTTAGCACATTGGGACCAAATAGAAAGGTTTGTAATAGAATCCGCAAGGAAACTGCCCAACTTTACATATTTAGGCTGGGATATTGCAGATTCTGTTGAAGGTCCCATTGCTATAGAAGCCAATCTCGGTTTTGGCCTTGATCTTTATCAGGTAACTCTGGGAGGGCTAAAGGAAGTATTTAAAATTGATGATCCAAGAATTTATTATAAAAAGAAGAGGATAGGAGCATGATCGTTCAGGTTGGACCATATCCCGAGCCTTTTGGAGGGGTATCTGTATATATACAAAGAATGAAGCAGTATATGGATATGCTAGGTATAACTAACGAAGTTTGGGATATAAGCGGCAATAAAAAAAGAGAAAATGAAGTTTTTCCTGAAAGATTAAAGCTTATACCCTTTAAACATATTTTAAGAAGAGATATTGATCTGATTCATTACAATATAAGTGGGGACAAGAGTAAAATTTATATTGGCTTTTTCAATAGATTTTTTGTGAAGGACCGCAAAAAGCTGCTGACTATCCATGGTGACTGTAGTGTTTTGCTAAAGGGTGGGAATAAAAAACTTGTTAAAGCCCTAAATAGTTTTGATGCTATAATATGTGTAAAAAAAGGTGACAAACACTATTTGACGGTTCAGGGCGTGAAAAAAATGCTGTATGAGATCCCTGCCTTTATTCCCCCTCAAAACAATAACATCATGGAAAATGAGGAAAGCCTACCCACTGAGATAGAGAGCTTTCTTGAAAAGCACAGCTTTGTAATATGTTCAAATGCTTCCAGCCTTAATTTTCATAATGGAGAAGATTTGTATGGAGTCGATATGTGCATTGAATTGGTAAAAAGTTTGGTTGAAGCCTGTCCAAACAGAAAAATTGGACTTATATTCTGCTTGTCGTACATAAGCAACCAGAAGTACTTTGAAAAAATGAAAGGTCTATTAAGCGAGTATCGTATAGAAGAAGATTTTTTATTTGTAACTGATACAATTGAACTTTATAAAATAATAAAAAGAAGTCAGCTTTTTTTAAGACCAACAAATACAGACGGCTATTCAGTTTCACTTGCCGAAGCCCTCTTCTTTCAGGTGCCGTCCCTGGTAAGTGATGCGGTTTCCAGGCCTAAGGGAACGATATTGTTCAGAACAAGGGACATGAAGGATTTACATGAAAAAGCGGTAGATATAATTAATAATTATGATTTTTACAAAGAATCAGCAAAAAGAGTGAAACAACAGGACAATGCGATGGAAATACTTAATATTTATAAGGATATCCTAGGCAATAGCCCAATGCTCAACCTTTACTAGTCAGTTCTTAATTTATCGGGTCCTTTGCCCTTAAGCTCGGTACTTATAGTAAAACCTGCAAATCAAGGATCCAATTAAGCCGCCAAGGGTATTTAATATTATATCGTCTATGTCAGCCTGTCTCATATAAGGAATTCCAGTAAACTGCACTACTTCTATCAATAAAGAGATAATTGCGCAAAGAGTGACTGTTTTCACAGTGCCTCTGCTCATTATATTTGAAAAGTCTAGAAGATAACCCAAAGGAATAAATAACAAGATATTTCCAATAATATTAGATAATGTTTTCGCCATTCCCTCTTCAAAGATAAAATTCAATATATTCTTGAAGGGCACATAATTATCAAACTTACTTATGTGGCTAGCTTGATTACTTATAATTATCGGAAAAAGTGTGATGGAGACAAGGGATAAAATATAACAAAAGGATAGAAAGTATAGAAGCTCAGAATTAAAGTGTTTCTTTGAGCTTCTTGTTATTTTTAGTCTCAAATATCTTAAGAAAATCCAAATAGGAATTCCTGCTACCAGTATCCATTTCGCTGATATTAACATTTAATATATCCCCTCATAACAATAATGAATATTTATATGTATGTGCATTGAAGTTTAGTTATGACGCTTGGTTGTCAGGTACGACAGCCAAGCAATTATTGAAAAACTATTGGAATAAGTGTCTATGTGTCATGCCTGGCACCTTTCGTAAGGAAAATTATGGAATCTGGATAAATGAAAACACATATAATAATATAAGTTACACTTAACTTATAGGAGATGTTAAAATGAAAGTATTTGAGTAAAACCCAGGGGTGCTTGGGTTTCTGTTTTTTTTCCAGTGCTAATGCATATATGGTATAATTAGTGAGTAAATGTAATAATTTAGATGCACTAGATACAAGGGAAGTACAGTACGGGAGGCGGTGCTATGATGATCCGAAGCTTTGATGATTTTGTGTCTGGGCTGCTTGAAGCAGGCTTTTCAATGGGTGGTGGCAACAGTGAAGGCATTTTCTCACTCATTGCATGGAATTGGAAGGAGGAACCTCCTTATGACACCCCTGTGAGGTGGCATACCGGTGACCCTGAAACAGATCCCTGGGAATGGAGAATGCGTGTTTTGGATGAACGCAGCGATATTGCATATGCCAAGCTATTTTTCAAGAAAAGTGGATTCATCACGAAGGAATGGTATCCTTATTTTCTGGCAGCGCGTCGAGGTAATGGAAGCTTTGAAGAGGCGTATCTTGACGGGACGATAGGAAACTATGAAAAGCGGATCTACGATGCCATAGCAGAGTATAAGATTCTTCCCCTGCATGAAATCAAACAGATAGCCGGCTTCGGCAAGGAAGACAATTCGCAGTTTGAACGAGCCTTAACGGAGCTCCAAATGAAAATGTATATTACCATGTGCGGCAGACAGCGGAAGATTTCTCGCAGCGGAGAGGAATTCGGCTGGTCTTCCACTGTGTTTTGCACTGTTGAGGGTTTTTTTACTGGGGATATGCTAATAATGGAAAATAAAATATCCGAGCAGCAAGCAATTGAAAAGATCACTGAAAGAATATATAAGCTTAATCCGAATGCAGATTTGAAAAAAATACTTAAGTTCATCAAAGGGTAAAAATAGCCAGTTTTGATACAAAATTTGAGCTGACCACCAAAATTGAAAGCGAGGTAATATCCAATGTTCAGGGAAATGCGAAGAGGTAAGCAGTTGTTGTCAATTGAAGACACAGCAGCAGTAATGGGAAGATGTACGAATGGTGTCCTGGCATGCCTGGGGGATGAGGATTATCCCTATGCCGTTCCAGTCAGTTATGTTTATTTCAATAATAAAATATACTTACACTCAGCAAAGTCTGGGCATAAGATCGATGCCATACAGAAAAATCCTAAGGTATCTTTTACTGTGATAGATGAAGATACCATAGTCAGTAAGGAATACACATCCTATTTCCGCAGTGTCATTGCTTTCGGCAAGGCAAGGATCGTGGAAGGTGATGAAAGGCTGGAAGCCTTTGCGGCCTTGGTAGAAAAGTACTCGGGAGATCAGCCTGAAGAAGCCAAACACAAGGAAATCAGCGGTTGTACCAATGCCTGCATAATTGCTGTCGATATTGAACATATGACCGGAAAGGAAGCTATTGAATACGTAAGGGCAAAAAATAGTTAGAATTGCGATAGAGGATCTGATGATGGATATGTGTCCCGACGGCTTTTGGAAAAGTCTTTGAAGCATCAAACGACGGGCTTAAGACATCTGAAAATGCGATAAGTAAAATAAAGGTGAACAGAAAATAGTGAAGCACTGCATCTGAGGATGCAGTGCTTTTTCATCATTTCCATTCCTTATATCTTAATTATACCATATAAAAAATTTTAAAGGCAGACTGTTTGTTGTTATATGCAGGTGCTATAATTCAATAACACATTAATATGATCTGCGCTATGGGCAGAAAATAGGAAAACAAAGGAATCAACAAGATCTAGAAATCACAGACTAGACATGTATATGCCATTTTATATGATCTTACCGTATTATTGAATCCTTAAGGATAGATACTAATCGTCAAAAAAGGAGGAAGCATATGAGTTCTATTATATTCGGTTTTCAAGATATTGACAATACAAGGATCATGGATGTTGGCGGTAAAGGCGCAAACCTGGGGGAGCTTTCCAGGATCAGTGGCATTCGCGTGCCCGATGGCTTCTGTATTTCTACCGAAGTCTATAAAAGGGTCATGGGGGAAAAGTCATCTATCAACAAATTGCTTGATGAGTTATCGCTTCTGAAGGTGGAAGACAGGGACGGAATTGGTGTATTGAGTGGTGAGCTTCGTAAGCTCATCGAAGGGATAGTCATACCTGAAGATCTTTCTGAAGAAATAACCATATTCCTCTCAGAACTTGGAGAAAATGCTGCTTATGCGGTACGGTCCAGCGCAACCGCCGAGGATCTACCGACGGCCTCCTTTGCCGGTCAGCAGGATACGTATCTGAACATTATGGGAAAGGACGCGATCCTGAAGCATATCAGCAAGTGCTGGGCATCGCTTTTTACTGAGAGGGCAGTGATTTACCGCATTCAGAACTGCTTCGACCACCGTAAGGTCCAGCTTTCTGTGGTCATTCAGAAGATGGTATATCCAAAGGCGGCAGGAATTATGTTTACTGCTGATCCCGTCACTTCCAACAGGAAGGTGCTGTCCATTGATGCCGGCTTCGGGCTTGGTGAGGCACTGGTCTCCGGCCTGGTAAATGCAGATATCTATAAAGTGCATGACGGCAATATCATTGATAAGAAGATATCAACCAAGAAGCTGGCTATTCATGCCTTAAAGGATGGCGGCACAAAGGTGCAGGATGTCCAGCCTGAGCAGCAGAACAAGCAGGCACTGACAGATGAGCAGATTTTGCAGCTTGCGGTCTTGGGCAGAAAGATCGAAGAACATTTCGGCTGCCCCCAGGATATCGAATGGTGCTTGGCTGATAGCATGTTTTTTATTGTCCAGAGCCGTCCAATCACTGCCTTATACCCGATTCCTGAAGGAAATGACAAGGGAGATCACGTTTATTTATCCGTCGGACATCAGCAAATGATGACCGATCCCATGAAACCACTGGGCTTATCCTTATTTCAGCTTACAGCTGCAGGAACCATGTATAAAGCAGGCGGACGATTGTTTGTTGATGTTTCACTTATGTTGGCTTCACCGGACAGCAGGGAAACATTATTAGCGAATATGGGACAGCACGATCCCCTCATGAAAGATGCACTTATGACCATCATTGAGCGAGGGGAATATACTAAAAAGTTACCGGAGGATAATAAAGAACAGAGTTCGGGTAAAAGCAATAAAGCTGCGCCGCCTGCGGATTTTCAAGCAAAGATAGACTATGATCCGGCAATCATCTCTGATTTGATCGAGACCAGTAGAGCATTGATAGAAGAGTTGAAGCAAAACATCAAAAGGAAGTCGGGATCAGAACTATTTGATTTTATACAGGAAGATATACGGCAGTTAAAGCAATCCATATTTGGGCCACAAAGCTTTGGCGCGATCATGGCTGCTATGAACACCGCAACCTGGATCAATGAAAAAATGAATCTGTGGCTGGGCGAGAAAAATGTGGCAGACGCGCTTTCTCAATCAGTACCCAATAATATAACATCGGAAATGGGCTTGGATCTATTGGATGTCGCAGATGTGATCCGCCCTTATCCGGAAGTAATAGAGTATTTGCAGCATGTAAAAGCTGATAGCCATTTGGAAGGATTGGTCAAGCTTGAAGGTGGACAGGAAACCCAGGATGCCATCTATGCTTATCTTAATAAATATGGAATGCGATGTGCCGGAGAAATCGATATTACAAGACCTCGCTGGAGTGAAAAACCGACGACTCTTATACCTGTTATCCTCAGTAATATCAAGAACTTTGAGCCTGAAGCCGGTAGCCGGAGATTTGAGCAAGGCCGACAGGAAGCTTTAAAAAAAGAACAAGAATTATTGGATCGGTTGAAGAAACTACCGGATGGCGAACAAAAGGTGGGAGAAACAAAGAGAATGATCGACCTGCTTCGGAGCCTCACCGGTTATCGTGAATATCCAAAATATGTCATAGTCAATCACTACTTTGTCTATAAGCAGGCTTTGCTGAATGAAGCTGAAAAACTGGTCAAAGCCGATGTTATTCATGAAAAGGAAGACATATTCTATCTCACTTTTGAAGAACTTCGCAAAGCTGTAAGCACAAATAAATTGGATCCTGATATCGTCAGAAAAGGACAGGAAGAATATAAACTGTATAAAAAACTGACTCCCCCGCGAGTTATAACATCAGATGGTGAAATTGTTACAGGTAAATACAAGCGTGAAGATCTTCCGGAGGGTGCTATTGCAGGTCTGGCTGTTTCTTCCGGAGTCATAGAGGGGCGTGCACGTGTCATATTAAGCATGGAAGATGCTGATCTGGAAGATGGAGATATATTGGTCACCTCCTTTACCGACCCCAGCTGGACACCCTTATTTGTATCCATAAAAGGACTGGTCACCGAAGTTGGCGGACTGATGACCCACGGAGCAGTGATCGCCCGTGAATACGGCTTACCGGCAGTTATCGGAGTACAAAACGCCACCAAACTGATAAAAGACGGTCAACGAATACGTGTACATGGAACTGAAGGATATGTAGAAATCCTATAAGAGGATGTTATATATATTATACAATTTGAAGGGATGTAGCGAAATATGTCGAATTATCAATATATTGTAATATTTATATAATAACATTTTAGGGAGGGTATTGATAATTGAAGAGTATTCGCACTAAAATCATCCTGATGGTCTGCTTTCTTTGCATATTGTCACTGGCTATATCGACAGGTATAAGCTATTACATGTCTGCCAATGTACTATTGAAGGAGTCAAAGGACAAATCCATTTTCATAGCAGGCAAATACGCTGAGAATCTGAATGGCTGGCTGGAAGGCCAAGGGAAGATGATTGATGAGATGGTAAATGACCTTGAGCATTACAAGAACTTTGATAAGGATTATCTGATCGATTATTTTGAGGCCAAGCAGAAACCAAATCCGCATATTATCTGCTTCTACATGGGATATGCAGATAAACGCTTTGCATCCGGTGACAGATGGGAAGCACCGGCGGATTATGACTGTACCACAAGAGATTGGTACATACAGGCTGTTGAAAAGGGTGGGCTAGTATATACAGCTCCTTACCTGGATGCTACCACCAACAAGATGATCATCACTATCGCCAAGCCAGTCAAGCAGGATGGAACGATCGTTGGAGTAGCCGGCGCCGATATTTATGTGGATGCTTTGACAAAGATCGTATCTGAAGCCAAGGCAAGTAAGGATAGTTATGCCTTCCTGCTGGATGAGGACAACAACTATATCGTTCACAAGAATGAAGCCTTCATGCCGACAGAAGAAAGCCTGACAAGTCTCTCCGCTGTTATGGACGGAAAGCTGAAGCCACTTGCTGAGAGAATTGCCAAACGAGAAGAAGGTATCTATGAAGGGCTGGATTATGATGGAGGGAGCAAGTACTTTGTTTATTCGCCCATAAAAGCCAATAATTGGTCAGTAGGCTTTGCCATTCCAACGGAAGAATTCAGGAGCGCCTTGAATTCTCTTTATTTAGGCTTCGGTGTTGCACTGATCGTTTCTCTTTTACTTGCGGTTCTTTTGGCTGTGTTTACAGTCAACCAGATCATAAAACCGATCCTAAAGCTTAAGGAAAGCATGAATGTCCTGTCATCCGGTGATTTGACACGTAAGGCAGAGGTCAGTGGCAAGGATGAAACAGCGCAGCTTGCCAATAGCTTCAACCAAATGGTAGATGATCTGAAGGGTATTATTGCAAATATACTGGGCACCTATCATTCCGCAAAAGAAGATTCTCAGCAGCTGATTGAGAACTCCAAATTTGTTGAGCGGATGTCTGTGGAAATATCAAGTGCTACAGAGCATATTGCCATGGAAGCCACTGAGCTAAGGAACCACATAAGCAATGGGGACCGTTTCCTAAGCGATTTCAGTCAAAAGATAAACAGTATCGTAAACAGTGTGGATACTATCAACAAACACTCAGATACCGCTATGCAGAGTGTAGAAAAGGGATTGAAGAATCTGGACGAATTGAAACATATCGAGGCTGAGATCGATGCACAGTCACATAAGACAGGTGAAATCATCGATACCTTCAAGAGCAGTGCTGCAGATATCAACAATATGACCAGCGTCATCTCCGGTATTGCTGAGCAGACAAATATGCTTGCACTTAATGCAGCCATTGAAGCAGCCAGAGCAGGAGAGTTCGGCAAAGGCTTTGCAGTTGTCGCAGATGAAGTCCGTAAGCTGGCTGATGAATCGTCAAAGGCAGCCCGCAGCATTGAAGCCTTGGTTCAATCTATACAAGCCGAGGCGGAACGCTTTGAGTCAGTGAAGGTCCAATCATTTGAGCTAGGCAGCAAGATGAATCAGGTCGGTGAATTCATAACATCGGATTTTGATACCATTCACAGCAATATCCAGGATACTGTGAAGGATGTAAGGCAGGTTTATGAGCAAGCAGCCGGTATCAACACAGATAACCAGGAGATGGGCAGTATCATGAAGAATATTTCCAATATTTCCGAGGAAACAGCGGCTGCAACAGAAGAGGCATCCGCCTCTGTAGAAAACCAAGTCAACCTGCTGAATCAGATGTTTGCGGAGATCAACAGCCTAATCGGACGGATCGATGAATTGAGCAAGTCGGTCAACAAGTTCAGCATTTAGGTCATATTATTTGCCGGTATAGATCAGCACATATTTATGTATAAAACCCTAAAGTACTGTATTCCTATAAAGGATACAGTACTTTTTGTTACTATGTGACATAGTCACAGATAATAATCTAAAAATGTTTATAATAATAATTGTAAACAGTTTGTTATCAATATTTTAGCAGCTTTAAAATGAAGGAGAGATATAAATGTTTGATTTTTTAAAGAAGGATGATGGAAAAGTGATCAATGTAAATGATATCGACCAGCTTATAGGCAAAGCAGAGATAATTGATATAAGAGAGCCATATGAATACAAAGCGGGTAACCTTAAGACATCGAAGAATATACCAATGAGGACATTGCTGGAAAACCCTGAGAAATATATGGCAAAAGACAAGACATATTACATTGTCTGCCAATCCGGTGCAAGGAGTGGAAAAACTGTAAACTATCTGGCAAAGCTGGATTTCAATGTAATCAATGTCGCAGGGGGCATGGGCTCTTATAGGGGAACAAAAATAAATTAACGGTTTATTATGGAGGGAAAATAGAGAATGAGCGTATTTAAGGTGACTAAAAATAATTTCAAGCAGGAGGTCGTTGATTCAGACAAACCGGTATTGCTGGACTTCTGGGCATCCTGGTGCGGACCATGCAAAATGGTAAGTCCTATCGTTGAGCAGGTGGCGGAAGAAACAATAAATAACGCAAAGGTTGGTAAGGTCAATGTAGATGAGGAGCCTGAACTGGCACAGGCATTTAATATCATGAGTATCCCAACGCTGGTTGTTATCAAGAATGGCAAAATTACTCAAAGTGCAGTTGGGGTGAAGACAAAGCAAGCAATATTGACAATGCTGCAATAACTTAATAAGGGCAGGACTCAACCCCCTGAGTCTGCCCTTTATTCTTTAGCAGTTATATAAGTTCCCTCAATTTATTTTTATCCAGAATATGAATGGAGCCTCTGGTCTGTTTAAGGATCCCTTGTGACTGGAATACCTTCAGCATACGGGATACTACCTCTCTTGCACTTCCAATGTATTTTGCGATCTGTTCCTGTGTAATATTCAATTCTGTGGAATCTGTCTTTGTGATCTCATCCAGAAGGAAGATAGCTAGCCTTTTATCGAAGCTCATAAACAGTATCTGCTCCATGGCCCACATTACATCTGAAAATTTTTCGATGGTATTCCTATATGCGAAATTTTCCACATATACATTCTGGCTGCTGAGTTTACTGAATGCACCAATATTGACAAGGTATGCCTCTGTATCGGCTTCAGCATCGATATGCACGTCAAAGGTGATGCTGTTTAGAATGCAGGAGGCAGAGAGAATGCATATATTACCGGGTGAAAGCCTGTATAAGGTCACCTCACGCCCGTCCTCAGATAATATATAGACACGAAAGCCTCCGCTCTTTATCAGAAGTACGCCGACACACTCACTTTCGCTGCTGTGGATGTTGACGCCTTTACTATAGGATACCTTAGAAATGCTGCTTACAAGCATATCCATTTCTGAAGCGTTTAATTTATCCCAAAAATCCAAATGTGAGCTGACGAAGTCCAGTTCAGTTTTTTTAAGCATAAAAACCCTCCAATCCAATACAAAACTTCTATAAATATAATATATCCATTAAAGCACAACTGTTCAATAATGCTTCATTGAATTTCCGTGAATATTAAAGCTTCCCTGCTTGTCATTATAGAAAATACAAATTTCAGCAGAGTTTTGCATGCTTATTACTGTTTTGATATAATTAGTAAAACGGAGAAAAAACTGTAAAACTATTACTCAATATTTCTGTAGATGGAATAAGCTGGGAGGTATGAAAATGAAAAACCTGAGAAAAATCATGCTTATTATGTTGGCTTTGATACTGGTAACATCCCCTGTTGCTATAAATGCTTCCGGTTCTTTCAGTTATGAGTCGGAAGCACAGGTATTGAACAGCCTGGGTTTGTATAGCGGTATAAGCGAAACTACCTTTGACCCAGATCTGGGCGCAGCTCTGAATAGGGAAACAGGTATTGTGATGTTGTTGAGGATACTCGGCTTGGGACAAGAGGCAGAGGCCATGAGCGATGCTGATGCCGGTGCTGCCCTGGCTAGGTTCTCTGATGCAGCTTCCATTTCGTCATGGGCAAAGAAGGCTGTTGCTTATGCCGTCAGTAATAATCTTGTTCAAGGATATCCGGATGGTAGCTTCGCTCCCGGGGTCAGTCTTAATGGTAAGGCATACTGCACCCTGATACTAAGGCAGCTGGGTTATACTCCGAATTATAATTCGGCACCCATGGAACTTGCTGATAGGGGAGGGTTGACCGTAGGGCAGTCTATACTGTTTTCCGGCAAGGACCTCATAAAGGACGACCTGGTGGGGATATCCTTCGGATCACTTTCTGCCATTGACCCGGAAGGTAAAAAACTGTTGAACGAACTGGTGGATAAAGGTGTTGTTGATGAAGATAAGGCAATAGATACCGGCCTTTTGGATTCAGATATACTTGCGGAAGCTCAGGCGGCATTAGCTGCATATAAGGCGGCACCCCTCACTACGCATGCAGAAATAGCTGCTGCAGAGGCCTTGCGCCTAAGAGCCGCTGAACTGATAGCGAAAGTGACTGATGCTGAAGCCAGGACAGCTATGGAAACCGCATTGGCAGAACAAAAGTCAAAGTCTGATGCGGCTCAAACAAGCCTATCAACAGCCTCTCCTTCAAATGGAGCAAATACCAATA
>CAZNMO010000079.1:0-20081 GCA_964574195.1 uncultured Clostridiaceae bacterium
TTGCTCCAATGCGGAAAATGTTTTGTTGATTTTTATAATCCCAGTAATATTTTTTTGGCATATTAAAATATTCTCTAAGTTCTACTGATGTGATACCAAGTTTTGTGGCGATATAATTAAACTCATCATCAATAGAAGCTGGATCATATGATGGAGCTTTAAGTTTTTCAAGAGCATTTTCTCTAGTCATCTGACCTGTTAGTATCAAGCTTGAAAATTGGACTCTTCTAGTATCAAATCCAAATCGCTCTGGCAGCCAATAACCTTCATAAAATTTTGTAAATCTTGATTCAAAATGTTTTTGAGGATATGGCTTCCAATTATACTCTCTCTCGAGTAAATCCAATGCGTTATCTTTATCAAATGATATATAATTCAGAGGCTTTATTACATTTACGCCTTTAATATATTTAAGATATATTTTATGTCTGAATACAGAACTAAATGGATATGTTTCCATTGTACTTGTTCCATATCTCTTTCTAATATCATTAATTTGTGACATATCAGTCCCGTAATATAACCATTGCATCGGATATTGCACGCATTCAGTGGCAATATTTCCTCCATTCAAGATGTACTTAATATTGTGTTGTTCTGCAAACTTATAAAGTGTTGCAATAAAGGCATGATCTTGAGGAATATCTAAATGAGGAACACCAGATTTGAAGAAAGCTAATTGGAAGTCTTTCATTTCTTCCCAGTTAATAACTTCTGTAAAAAGATCAAGCCCAAGTTTGTCAATCATCACATTTATGTTGTGAACAGCTAACTCTGAATTCCAGCCTCCGTCAACGTGAAAAACTAATGGTTTTAAACCGAATTCTTTAACTGCAAGATGTAGCATATAAGAACTGTCAACACCACCACTTAATCCTAAAATACAGTCAAACTCATTCCCTAAGCCTTTTTGTTTAATTTGTGATACTATTTTTTCTAAGTCTTTTCTACCATTTGCATTTGGATGCCATTTTGGCTTCACAATATTATAGAAATCGTGACAATGATCGCAAATCCCTTCTGAATCAAATCGTATGTTAGAATCACTAGTATCCATTACACAATTTGAACATATTTGATAATTGGGATCTGTTCTTTTTATTGATTTTTTTTTCATAATCAATTTTTAAATGGAATTTTTAAGAATATCATTTATAAATAAGAATGTTTCTTTGGAACATCGTGACCATGAGTATAAACTAGATATTTTTTTTGACTTTTTAGAAATGGTCCTTCGTAATTCCGGATTAAGTATTAATTGTCTTATTGCATCTGAAATTGACTCTGGAATTTCTGGATCAAAATATACACCACCATCAAGTAATAATTCTGGTAAACAACTTCTATCTGAGCAGGCAATTGGTATGCCAGATGACATTGCTTCTAAAAGAGTAATACCAAATGCTTCACAGCTAGATGCGAATATAAATATATCAGAATTTTCATAATATGCTATGAGATCATTGTTTGGTATAAATTCAATTTGCTCAATAAATTGCCCATTAGGGTCCGATTTTTTAATCTGATTCTCTAATAAAATTTGTGCCTCCCCACTGCCACCTCCAACTAATTTTAAAGTAATATCAAAGCTTTCATTTCTTAGTAATTCTACGGCTTTTACTACATTCCATTGATGTTTATAAAGTAAAGTATTTGAGATATATAGACATCTTATATGAGTGTGATTTTTTTTTTGAGAAAAATCATTAATGGCAATATTATGGAATACTTCACCTACACCATGTGGTATTATTACAGATCTGGAAAGTTCACCACAGGAATTTTGGATAATATTTTGTGCATAACGTGTTAAAAAAATAACTCCAACAGCTCTTTTAAAAGACAAATTTTGAATCCAGTAAATTAGTTTTAAACGAATTTTTTCTTTTCCCCATTTATATTTATTCAAAATATTTGGTTCATACGCGAGTAAATCTTGGCTAAGAACTATTTGAGGAGAATATTGACAAATGCTTGATGCATCGGCTGTAAATAACAAACTACATTTGTTAGCAGCTAATTCTTTAGGAAGACAAAATGCTTGCCAGACAAGTTGCTTAAATAAACCACTTTCAAGTTTAGAATCTGAGTGTTTAATTAGCCATGATTCATTAGGTAGTGTGTCTAACAACTTTTTAAATGACCATATGTGAATTTCTTTAATGTCAAAATCTTGAGGATTAAGGTTAAATAAAATACCTTGCAAATGAGCATATGCTCCACCTGATCTACAGCGAGACGCATCTATTCCAATTATATATTTCATTTTTCAATATCCAAGCTATTTGGTGCAATAAAATTAATTAATTTTTCACTATTTTTTATATGGTCTAATTGCTCTGAGGCCCAATTAAAGCCATTTAGCCCAATTTTCTCAGCATCAGACTTATGATTATATACAAATAAAATTGCATCTAAAATTGAATCTGGACAATCTGGCGTAGCAAAAACAACCTCTGCTTTATCTTTAAAATAATAAGGCAAATCTCCAACCTTCGTAGTAATAACTGGAATTCCGGTGGAAAAATATTCACCTAATTTAGTAGGGAAACCAGATTCTGCTAACACGCTTGACTTTCTAGGATTTACTAAAACAGAGCATTGCCTAATGGTGAATTCAACTTGATCTGTTGAAAGTTTCCCGGTAAATCTTATTCTTGGACTATTTAAATGTTGAATTATAATTTCTCGATTTACTTTATCGGATAATTCACCAATGATTATTAGTTCTATATCAGAAATTTCTGTCGGTATTTTTTTGAAAGCTTTAAGTAAATCAATAATACCATTTTCAATTGTTATAGTGCCACAATAACCAATTACGAAAGATTTCGATTTTTCAGTTGTGTTAAATTTTTTATTGATTTTAATAAAATGAGGTATTATTAAAATTTTATTTTGGCTTACGCTATTTTTAATACACAAATTTTTAATGTAGTGACTTAATACAATTATGCCATCAAAATATTTGTCAAAATATTTAAGTTGATAATATTCTATAAAATACAATAATTTACGCCAATTAAATAATCCTTCTGATGATTTTGGATAAACCTCAGTGATGATTCTAAAGCACTTAATATTAAATAATTTACACCAAATTGTTAATGGAAATACGAAATATGATCTATCTAGTCCATATAAAATGATTGCAGAATCATTAGTTATAAATTTCCTTTTAAATACAAAAAAGGGAATGAAAAGAATTTGTAGAATTGATTCAATCAATTTTAAAATAAAATTTTCATAAGGCCTTTTAAATAGAAAATTTGAACACTTAATTTGTGTGTCATTATAATTTGGATATCGCTGTCCCCAGAATCTAATAACTTCTAACTTTACTCCATGTTTATATATACCCAAAGACATTAATCGTACGAAATTTTCTGGAGCTCCATTATATGGAAAATCGCTAGTAGTTAATATAGCAAATCGGATTTCTCGCATAAATTATATAGTTTGTAACTTCCTTTGCTCTATTGAAAGGAATAAAAATCGGCTAAACATTGCAAGTCCGGTTAAAACTACTGGAGCATAAAAATGATAACCACCAGTATATGACATTTGTATCATTGAATATATTGATATTACTATCCCAATATTATAAATCGGATATTTCTTAGATTTTTGCCAACAATAAATTATATTTTTAATACTTTGAACTAAATAATAAATAAGTAATACAATACCTCCCTTAAAAATTAGATTAGAATAACCAATATGCATCATACTAAATCCCGGAGTATTTGGCATATATGACCCAATACCCTTTCCAAAAATCCAATCTGAAATTGAAAACTGAGATAGTGTATAAATTGTTTCTTCAAATCTGTCGAATTCCTTCAGATTTTCATTAAGCTCAGAAAACCGATCTAAGACAACGCTAAGTGCATTCAAGCTTATGATAAATATTATAAGTGCTGCAATTATTGAAATTGAAATTAATGAATTCTTTGGAATAAGCCCAGTCAGATTTTGTCTATAAAACAGAATATATAAAATTGAGATAAGAATTAATTCAACTAATGATTGCCTTTTTTGATAATAGATCGTAAGAAGTAATGCGATTGAAAGAATAAGTACAATTATTGATAATATTTGATATTTTTTAAAATATTTATAAAATAATGGTAGTAGTAATAAAAAAAGATAAAGATATGTTAACATGAGTTGCTGGGTCATGTAAATAACATAAGATCTATCAGCCCCCCCTGGAAGTAATGTGTTTCCGAATGAATTAAGTGCTTCATTCCTGTCAAAATTGCCTAATCGAATTAATGAAAAATCCATTAATGGCACAGAATAAGCATAATAAACTATTGGTATAATTATTAAAAAAAAACCAATTTTTTTAATTTGTTTGAATGAAGTGTCTTTCAATAGATAAGCAGAAATAATCATGCCAAATGAGCATAAATCTTGAATGAAAATTGGGAAATACTCTTCACCATAATTTTGTAAACCAAACACTAACATTAAAAAAATCCAGAATTTCAGGAATGTTATTGAATCTGGAGTTTTTCTCTTATAAAATAGAAAAAGTAATATAAGACCAGTTCCACTCAATAATATTAACCTTGTTAAATGGAAACCAAATATCCAGATAAACGAACCTATTGTGTTGATAGCTAATAGAAAAATTGGGATGTTCTTATTATTTAGTGAAATTTTCATTAAAATTTAATTTAAGTACTTCTCTGGCAAATTTTTCCGACAATTTCTTATAATCTTTAATTTCAAAAGTTTCCCCAACATACTCAGGTGAAAAATTTCCATCAAAAATGGATTGAGAAAACTGTTCCCATTCTTTACGAACGTTATCTATTATTACGTGCTTTGGAGTAGACTGATAAAGTATTTTATTAAATAAATTCAATTCTGTGCTTGCGATTGGTTCTTTAAGAATCATTTTATAAAATGGGGGGTAACCAAATAATAATGAGTTGATACCTAGACAAGCTGCTTCAATGCAAGCTGTTCCTGATATTGAAATGACTTTATAAGATCTTCTAATGATATCTCTTGAATTAAGATTGGGATGAGCCCAACGAATTTGATTGAAATTTCCAAATGCAGAGTAAAATTTTTTATCTCGATATCCAATCATTTTTGGATTCTCTTTTAGAATTAATATATCTCCATATTTTAATGATTGGCAAATTAATCTAACAATTTCGAGCTGACTCTTATACCAGGGAGAATAAGCCATTATGCTCATTTCTGGCTCAAACTGTAATGGAAAATAAAATACTTTATGATGAGAAGATAAATATTCTAAATCATATTCATTAATAAAATCTGTTTGAAACTTAAATCTAAATACATCATATATTCTACTTGGAATAAAATTATTACACTTGGGTTCAAGGTAAGTAAACATATTATTATTTATCTTATAGGATTTGAATATACTTTTCAAACGAATTCGTATACTCGAATAATATGATATATTTTTATGCGGTTTCATGTAATGAATTGAATCAAAAGGATTCAAAGTTAAAGACGATGTGTAATCATCTAATATAGAAGTACATAGGGACTTATCCCGGATTTTTTTAAGAGTGAAAGGATTTTCTAATATTACTTGAGAGCAAAGTGGAAATCCTATTGGTTGAACAAAAAAATTCTCCCCATTCTTCATAGAATTTATATAAGCACTGATATAGTAAATAAAATGATCGCAACTTAACGCAATCATTTTACTGTTACTAAGAATTAATTCGCTAAGAACTTCAATATGAGCTTTAATAAATGTGAATTTCTCATAAGAAGGGACTTTAAATCTCTCCATATCATATATAAATTCAATTCCATAGCCACAATTATTATTCATCCATTTATCCAATTCTTCAACTTGTAAAGATTCATTAGATTTTTTTATTGAATTTTGTGAAAAATAGTCAGGTAAATAATATACATCTAGTGCTAATGAATATAATTTAATGTATACACTCTTTTCCATAGTAAACCAACGGAACTTTGATGATTTCTCCGTAGTACAAATAATTGACATTAGATTTAAGTAAAAATTTAAATTCCAGTGACGTACGTGAAAAAGGTATTGCATATTATATATAATAAATGGTTCTTAAAAGTTATTATTAATGAACTCCTATTTTAAATGAAGTTAGTTCTTTGAAATCTGCCAGTAGGTATAAGCAAGCATCAATATACTGTATCCAATAAACAAAATATTTTTATACCAGATGAGGCTTTCAATAGACTTAAATTGTAAAATTCCCATAAATGATAATCCATATGTAAATAAAGTAAGTGATATAAGGAAAAGAAAATTCAAAGAGTTTTTCTTTAGCACACCTAATATTACTGATGGCCCAATATAAATAAATCCAATCCCCCCAATAACTGATATTTTTGCATATTCGATACCTTCAATGTAATTCGGTAAGAATTGATTAACTATTGGACTAATAAAAAAATATATAATTAGTATAATTGGAATTATTACAACACAATTAATAATAAGAGTTTTAAAAAAAATCGGCTTTAACACATTTTTTTTATCATTTGATTGGCCAAATATGTTTGATGCTTTAGGATAAAAGACAGATGTAAGCGAGTTTGGAATCATCGGTACCAAAAGTAACACTAACCTGGCTAAATTATAATATCCTAATTCTATCTTTTCAAAATGATTGACAATATAATACTGATCAAATATGAAAAAGATGGAATATAAATAGCCGTTAGTAAGTATTGGAAATCCTGTTGTTAATTGCTCTTTTAGAGATTTAAAAGAAAATTTAATACTAATATTTTGTGTTTTACTTATAATACGTAGTATAAGTGATAATAAATTTTTTAAAGAGTTTTGTATAATTATTCCTATATAACCGCTTAAATAAATAAATATTGATAATGATAAATAAAAAATATTTTCGACAAATATAATCTTTCCTAATTTTTTAAAGTCTTGTCCTGTTCTAAATAAAGTATCAAAGTATGTGATTAGTGGTTGACAAATAGCAAATGTTCCTAAAACTAGAATTGCAAGTTTTGTCTCTTTAGTTCCATCATTTATATTTGTAAATAGTAAGCAGATAATCACTGATAAAGAAACCAGTGAAACTATCAATGAAAAAATGAGTCCGGTGGAAGTTGCTAATTCAATATCTTTATGTCTTCCGGCTCCTTTATAATATGAAAGATTGCGATTAAGTCCATTAAAAACTCCAAACTGAAGAAACGAAATATATGTGCTCCATAATATTACTGATTGGTATGATCCTAAAAGTTTGGGATCAATATAAGCCATTACAGGAATATTTACAATAAATCCAATAATAGGAGTAGTATATTGAGAAAATAAATATAAAAGTTCTCCTTTATTTGCCTTAATTGTATTAATTAACATTAATTTTTATTGGAATCATTTATTAAATTATACGTGTTTTACTAAATCTCTAGCTTTATTAAGATCTTCGTGTTTTCCGATATCAATCCAATATCCTGTTATTGGTGATTTGATTATTTTAAAGTTCTTAGATATTAGTAATTTTAAAAAATCAGTTGCATTAAAAAATGTAAGATCAGGAATGTATTTAACTAGTTCTTTCTTAAATAAATATATGCCTGCATTCGTGTAAAAGTCATATATTGGTTTTTCAAAAATATCTTTAATTAATTCCCCTTCAATCTGAAATACACCATAAGGTATACTAAATGAATATGGTACTGTTGCAACAGCAACATCAGCATTTGATTTGATGAAATCAAGATAAAAATCTTCAAAATTCAGGTTCGTAAAAACATCAGAATTCATTACTAGTATAGTGTCATTTATAAATGATGGAATAAGTTTAACAGATCCCAGAGTTCCTAAATAAAATGGTTCAGGTATGCATTTTATATTATGATTATCATATTCTTCTTTTAAGTGAGCTTCGATAAGTTCTTTCAAATAATTAACTGTAACATTAATATTTTTAATTCCATAAGATAATAAGCTATCCACGGAATAGTCTATTATTGCTTTATCTCCAATTTTTATTAATGGTTTTGGTAAATGTTCAGTTAGTGGACGTAAGCGTTCCCCCTTTCCACCAGCCATAATAATAGCATCTATTGGTAATATTGATTTGATTTTGTTTAAATCAAATATATTAATGATTCTTTTATCTCTATCAATGAAAGGAACTGTTTTTATACCAATATTTTTAAGAAATTTAATATATTGAATATCATATAAATTATCTTCGTTCAAGTAATGAAAATTTTTATTAATTACATTATTTATTGAATCTGACTGAAGATATCCTTTAATTAACGCTCTCCTTAGGTCACCATCTGTTAGGGTGCCTTGTAATACTGAATTTTCATCTACAGCATACAAAGTTAAAGGGCCATCCTTAATTTCATTTAATGCTTTAAGCGCTTCTAAAATCGTAATATTAGATCTGTAAATATTATTACAAAAGTTATCCATTTATTGTTGAATTTTATTAAACAAGTACTCAGCAAGTTCCAAATCATCAAAGTTATCAATGTCAACAGCATTTTTCCAATCCAACTCAAAAAATCGGTAGTCTGGGCCATAAAAAGTATCATTTGCTTTTAATGAGCTTGACTTTGCAATCCAGATTGCACCTGTTGGACAGTATAAATCTGGTAAATCTTGCGACCTTATGTTTTGATTATTAAATAATTGACTAGGTTTATTGTCTGAGTCTAAAGTTGCTGCCCACCATGGATTCATCCATCCAAATTTAAAACATGAAATAAGAAAGTTCAAATTGTTTATGTTAAAATAGTCGAAACAATCAGAGATGTTTTTTGAGGTTCGATTTGGGCAATTAGCCATTAACTGAATTACATTATCAAATTTGATATTATAGTAATTTTCTGCCTGAATCAATGCCTCCAATGTAGCCTTACTTACAGGAGATTTGTCATCAGCAAATTGTTTTCTAAGATACGGAACCTCAGCACCAAATTTTATTGATATATCTGCAATCTTTTCCGAATCTGTGCTAACAATGATTTTATCAAAGATACCTGAGTTTATTGCTGCCTGAATTGTATAATAAATTATTGGTTTACCACAAAAGTCAATAATATTTTTGTTTGGGATTCTTTTTGAACCTCCTCTTGCTGGTATAATTGCTATATTCATGTTTAATTAAATAAAATCAGACCAATTTAATAATTGATCTTCTTCAACATTTTTTTTAAGTACTTTCCCAATAACAAAATTTATTTCAGATGGAGAAATGCCAGTCCCAGGTCTTTTGCTCCCCAAATCCTCACGTGAAATTATATGTCCTGCTTTAAGATCCTTATTAATTACAATACTTCGTCTAAACTTTAATTTTTTTTCTTCCTCTTCTTGTGATACGATTCTTCGAAAACTGCCAAGTGATTTATGGATGTTCTTAGATTCAGTAGAGATAGTTTTCAATTCAAATGGATCTGCTGAAATAAGATGATCCCAACCAGGAAGATTTTTATTAGTTGTAAAATGTTTTTCAATAATACATGTACCAAGAGCAACCGACGCTAAAGGTATTGATGTGCCTATAGTATGATCTGAGAAACCTACAGGATATCCAAATGCTTGTTGAAGCATACTAATATTGTTTAAGTTTATGTCCTCATATTTAGGAGGGTATATTGATATACAGTGCAATAGAATAATTTCATAGTTATTTTGTTTTTCGATTTCTTTAACTGCATTCTCAATTTCAGACAAACTTCCCATTCCAGTTGCAAGTAAAATTGGTTTTTTCTTAGATGCGACATATGAAATAAATTCTAAATTGGTTAAATCCATTGATGCAATCTTATGAAATGGTACATCAACTTTTTCTAATAATTCTACTTCATCAATAGTAAATGCCGAAGAACAAAAATCGATATTTAGATTTTCGCAATATTCTTTTAGTTCAAAATGCTGTTCAGGTCTTAGGTAATATTTTTCTACCATTTCCCTTAGAGATCCAAAGTGTTTTTTTGGATCATCATTATATTTAGTATTTCGTTCATATTCTTCTTTTGAAACTATAGAATTAGGTGACCAAGATTGAAATTTCACAGCATTGGCTCCACAATCAAGTGCAGATTTAATCATTTCTTTTGCCAAATTCATGTCGCCATTATGATTTGCTCCAATTTCAGCTATGATGTATGGTTCACAATGGTTAAATATGTTCTTTTTATTAGTTAATTGAATATTTTTCATAATTGTAAGTAATTTGTTTCTTCCCACCAGAAGAAATTAATATTATTATTATTGATATATTCTATTTGTTTAGGATTAATATTTTTTTTCTGCAGTTTAATCATATTTAACATCGTTTTAAAACGAAAATCTAAAGAACAAAGTTCCAAATAATGAATTTCTTTGACAGAACAAATAAACTTCAATCGCTCAGTCGTAATATGATCCTTAACTCCAATAGAGTTAAAGTTATGCTGACGATAAAAAGTCACACAATCAGGAATAAAATTTGCCTCAAAATCATTTATTACTTTAGAAAAAATATACCAATCCGAAGCTATAATACTATCTGGAATAACTATCCCATTAAGTAATTTTGTCTTTACTGCAGAATTGCCTAGCCCAATAACATTCTTATCAAGAAGAAAAGACTTATTAATTATTTGATTTACTAACCTATTTCCCCAGATACTTTCTTTGTATATTTCTCCCTTATTGTTTATTAAGGATAAATCGTTAAAAACAATTGGATAGCTGGCTAGCGAATTTAATGATAATTCAACTCTATTATTAGACATAATATCATCCGAATCAACGAATATAATATTATCATATCCCATTTTTACAACTTCTCGAATCCCGAACTCTCTAATTTTACCAAAAGAAAACTTATATGGAACATTAATAACTTTTAATTGGCATTTTAATGAAGGTTTCTTTTGATCAAAAAAAATTAAATCAACACCATCATTTATTAAAATTAAATCAAAATTTTGACATGATTGATTATTAATTGAATTAATAAAATCGTCAAAATAGATTAAATTTTGAGGGAATATTACTGAAAAAACAGCATTTAACATTGGAAATTTTTATAATTATTAAATTCGTTTTTTCTTGAATCTCGCTGAATATTCGGAATCTTTCATAATTATTACTTTTGCCGGAATTTTATATTTATCTAATTTCCCTAAACAAAAAGAAGTTATAAGTTTTTTTGCTTCTGAATTATTTATTTGTCTAGTGAAGAGAATCTTCGCAACTACTATTTGTCCAATTATTGGATTAGATTCTCCATAAACAATACAATCTTTTATTTCTGGGATTAGAAATAAAATTGATTCAACTTCCGATGGGAATACTTTTTCTCCTCCTACATTAATTATTTCTGAATTTCTTCCAACAATTTTTAGAAAACCATCTTCGGATTCTTCTACCAAATCACCGGTTTTAAACCAACCATCATCTGTAAACCTATCCATGCTTGAATTAAGATAACCTAGTATTTGTGTTTTACTACGAATCCATAATTCTCCTTCAATAATTTTAAATTCTGTGTCTGGATCATCAAATTTTATTAATGTACTTGATGATGATTTGCTTGACATCTTAGAAATCCCAGTCTCGCTAGTTCCAAACGTTTGTAGAAATTTTATAGTTGGAAAAACTTCTTTTAGTTTCAAAAGAAGGTTTTCAGGCATGGGTTCTGTTCCATAAGTAATTAATCTTAAACTAGAAAGATCATATCTTTTATATGATTCGCTTATAAGAATAAGATTTAAAAAAGTAGGGGATGCTGGTAAAATATTTATGGAATATTTTTCAATTAGTGAACAAACATGTTCAGGATCGCGATTAGAAGGAAATACCATCTTTACTCCCATTGAAACACAATTAAGTAATGTATTTAGTCCTCCAATATGATCAAACATTAGAAAAATCATAAAAGTAAGTTTCTTTCCCTTCTTTTCTTTATACGAGTCTATGAGATTATCTAAGTTATGTATCATTGCTTTAGGAGTTCCTGTTGACCCACTACTAAAGAGAATTAGACCTGAATGGTTGTTATTTTGAAGGTCTTTAACTAGGGGATTAATTTCTCCAATATTTTCAAATTTCGAAATAATTAAATCTTTGTCATTTATGTAAATAGAGCAATCGCATCCAGAAATTTTTAGTCTTTCACTTATTTCTAGTTCAGTTTTTGTAGTTATCGGAACAATAATTTTTTTGTGTTCATGAAGAGCAAAAAATAAAGCAATGGATTCAAATGAATAATCAGAAACTATTCCTACGATATTATGTTTATTTCTAACTAGTTTCGACTTTATTTCTTCGTGATATTCTTTTATTTGCTCAGCTAGTTGGCAATATGTATAGCTTTTATCCTCAAATACTATAGCAATTTGATCTCCATTTTCTTCAATTTGATTTATAATCCAATTCATAATAATTTAATTTATTCCTCCTAAATAAATTACTTGGCCTGTTATAAAACTACTTTCAGGAGCAATATAAAAGTTGATTATATTTAATACATCTTCAAAAGTCCCAAGACGTTTAATACTCTGTCTTTGTATTAGTTCATTAATTTTATTCTTTGGTACATTCTTAATCAAATCTGTTGAAATTGGTGTTGGTCCAATTGCATTAACAGTAATCCCACATTCTCCTATCTCTGTCGCTAATACCTTTGTTAATTGTTCAACAGCTGCCTTTGACGAAGAATAGATAAGCTCTCCCTCTAAATTCAAAGGAACTGCAACAGTTGAATAATTTATAATTCTTCCATATTTTTGTTTTACCATATATTTGGCAACCTCCCTGCACATTAGGAATGTCCCCATAAAATTGGTGTTAAATAATTTTTTTGCTGTTGAATAGGGAGATAGAAGAAAATGATTCATTGATGCTGTCCCTGCATTATTTATAAGGATATCAATTCGCTTGTGTTTTAAAAAAACCTGTCGGACCATATTTATAACAGCTTGTTCATCAGAAACGTCAAGACAAAAATGAGTGTATGAATCATTATCAATTGTAACAGCTTTCCTGCTACAGCCATAAACGATATCACCCTGATTCAAAAAATAATTGCTTAACAAGTTACCTAATCCTTTTCTTGTACCTGTAATTATAATAATTCTATCCATTTTCTTTAATTCCTAATTGATTTTCAATAAAATTACATAAAGAACCAATTGTTCGGAAAGGACTGATTTTTAGTGACATCGCAGCCTCAGAGGTTAATGAGATCTCAATACCCCTGTCCAAGAACTCTGTTTCTATATCAACAATAATATTAACCAATCCCATGGAGTCTAGTATGCGATTGCTTCCAATTAGTGGAGTTTGTGAGTTTAATTCTGTTGAAATACAGTTCAAACTGCAATAATTCTCTAATATTACTAAAACTATTGTTTCAATTTCTTTATGTGACATATTTTTATTTGTTTATTGGTTCATAGAAATGTGTGTCTTTCAAATTACAACCTATGCTACCCCAAGATAAGCCAACTCCGAAGCCACTCATAATGACTTTTTCTAACTCGAAAATATTTGAAGAGCATATATCTGAAAGGAGTAATGGAATAGTTGCAGGGCCAGTGTTACCATAGTTCGCAACATTTATTGGTACCTTTTCTACTTCAACTTTCATCTTCTTTCTTACACTATTTACCATAAACTTATTAGCTTGATGTAGTGCAAATAAATTTATACTCTCTTTTTCCCAATCCATTAAATGAATAATATTATCAATATCTTTGCTTACATTGGATATTGCAAAATCAAATATTGCCATACCATCCATAAACATGTCATCTTGAGTACGTCCATTTTTTGAATCATCAAAAAAAATCTTTTTTGTATCGTCTGAAGATTTTAAGCGAAACCCTCCTGCTGGAATTATTAATTTGTCATATCCGCTACCATCTGTATTAATAGAAAATCCTATTGTTTTATCTCCTTTTGATACTAGTGTCGCTGTACCACAATCTCCAAAAACCATTCTCAAAGATTTATCTTTTTGATTAATCATTTTGCTTGAGGTATCCCCAGAAAGGACAAGAATGTTGTTACAAGCACTAGCATTAATCCAAAGAGCTGCTTGGAAAAGTCCGTAGATATAACCTGAGCAACCATAATGTATATCAAGACATATTGTGTCATTTTTTAGCCCCAATCGATTTTGTAATATTGCTGATGTAGAGGGAAGAATATAATCTGGTGTTTGCGAAACAAAAACAATTCCATCAATCTGATTAATATCAATTTGCTCTTTAAAAATTAGTGTTTTGGCAGCTTCAAAACACATATCAGAAGATGTTTGCATTGGGCTAGCTATTCTAACACGTTCTATGCCAGTTGCTTTTATTATATTACTAACCTCTTTTTCACCAAATTCTTCTGAAAGTGATGCCATCTCTAAAATATTTTCAGGAAGAAAAGAGCTAATCGCAACTATATTTATATCATTAATTAGAGTTTTCATAGTACTTTTACAAAAGAGTAAAACCTCCATCTATTAATAAATTTGAACCTGTCATCCAAGAACTTGCGTCTGACAATAAATATATTGTTGAGAATGCAATCTCATTAGGTTTTCCAAATCTTCTTAATGGATATTTCTTTTTTTCAATTTCTAATTGTTTATCTGTAATTATTCCAGAATTAAATATATTTGTTTCAATTGTTCCAGGATTAATACAATTTACTCTTATACCTTTTGGAGCTAAATCTAATGCCATTCCTTTAACTAATCCATTTATAGCACCTTTTGACGCTGAGTAAATTGATGATGCTACAGCAGAACAAAAAACGCCAGAAATTGAAGATATAAATACAATTGAACTATTGTCGGCAATTTTTTTTGACCGTAAAGCTTGGCGTGTAATTTCCATTGGGGTAAAGAAATTAACATTAAAAATCTCATCTAATTTCGCTTTTGATGCGAATTGGAATGGTATATTCTGTATTAATCCGGCAGAATGAACAATTCCATTAACTACAGGTATTTGTGCAATTAAATTTTCAATTTCTTGGCTTACATTAAAATCAGCAACAATCATTATATGTTTATTACCAGTAAGCTGACCATATGTTTCTTCTAGTCTTTGTTTGTTACGACCTGTAATAACAATATTGGCACCCATCTTAGAGCACTCAATAGCCGTGCTTTTTCCTATACCAGACGATGCACCTGTAACAACAATTGTCTTATCTTTTAATGTAAATGGATTATACATTGAACTTTAATTATTAAACTCTTGATTTTACAATTTCGAATAAATCTCTAATAGTAATAGCATTAGTAATATCATTGCCTTTAATTCTTACATTATATTCTTCATCAATCATTGCAATTATTGATAAAGCAATCAGTGAACTCCACTCAGGCAACTCTTTAAATATTGTACTTGGAAGGAATTGAGATAAATCAGACTCATTAAATTGATCAGCAAAGTTTTTAATAAATACGCTTAGTTCCATTGGATTGTTTTTAATTGTTAATACCTTATGACAGTAGCCGGACTTCCTACATATGTTAAATTATCTTTTGTCGCTCTTATTATTAGACTATTAGCACCTATGGTTGTAAAGTTACCAATTTTAATATTTTGTAAAATAGTTGAGTTAACACCTATGAGATTACAATCTCCTATGTGAACTTCGCCGGAAATACATACTTTTGGATTAATTACATTGAAATTACCAATATGTGCGTCATGCCCTATGGTTGAATAAAGATTGAAAAGATTGAAGTCTCCAATTTTTATACATGTAGTAAAAATTACACCAGCTGTAATAATATTTCCTTTTCCAATCGATACAACTTCAAAGTCAATAATAGAAGATGGATGAATTAAATTTGGAAATTTATATTGAGAGAAATTATGGGCTATATTCTTAATTCTTAGTGGATTGCCTACACCTATTGCTAGATTTGTATTTTTTGAAACATCCATTTTGAAAAAATCGTTTTCTGAAATAACAGGAATTATTTTCCCATGTAAATATATTGCAGGCTTCGAAACGATATCAATAAAGGAGATAATTTCAAATTGTTTGAGAGACAAAATTAGAGAACAAACTTCTTTTGCAAAGCCACCACTCCCAATTATATATATTGGTTCCATTAAGAAAAAAATTAAATTAGAACGCTACTAGGTATGTTAACAATTCTTTCTTCAAACCAATTTGAATTTTCTAAGTTATCGGTCTGACAATGAGAAAACATAGGCAATCTGTTCATTAGCCGCCAAATTGGTCGTGTCATTACTCCATTATCATTAGTATACTGTAAAAAGTCCAACTTTGAGGCAGAGTCTTTTAACAATATAGTGTTTAACCAATAGTTAGATTTACAATCTTTTGGTTCATTGAAAAAATCAATGTCATCAAATTGATCAAAAAAAGCTTTATACTTTTCTGCAACTTCTCTTTTGTTTGAAATATAATTATCGATGTTTTCCATTTGAGCACAACCTAAAGCAGCATTAATGTTTGGCATTCGATAATTATAACCTATAGAGTCATGTACAAACTCCCATTTATGAGGGATTTTAGCTTGTGTCGAAAGGTGCTTTGCAATTTTTCCTAACTTTTCATCATTAAATAATAGCATACCTCCACCACCTGTAGTTATCGTTTTATTCCCGTTAAAACTGATGGCACCAATTTTACCAAAAGTCCCCGTATGTTTACCTTTGTAATAACTGCCAATACTTTCGGCAGCATCTTCAACTAGTTCAATATTGTACTTTTCACATAGTTCAACCAATTCATCTAAATGTACCGGATGCCCGAATGTATGCATAGGGACACATGCTTTTATTCTCCTTCCTGTTTTTTTGTTAAAACACTCTTTATTTTTAATTTCTGCATTTTCTATCAACCATTTTTTCATAGCAAAAGGAGAAAGTCCCATTGTATCTTTATCTACATCGATAAAGACAGGGTGTGCACCAATATAACTAATTGCATTACAGGTGGCTATAAAAGTCAAAGATTGAGTGATAATTTCGTCATCTTTAGCAACACCAACTAGTATCATTGCCAAATGAAGAGCATTAGTACCATTTACACATACAACAGCTTTCTTGGCTCCAGTATAGTCTTCAAGCATTTCTTCAAATCTGTCAACATAATTTCCTACGCTGGATACGAAAGTACTATCAATGCAATCGATCAAATATTTTTTTTCATTGCCAACAAATTTTGGAGCATGCAAAGGAATTGGTCCTTCTGACCCATAAAGTTGTCTAACAAATTTTACAATATCGTTATACATTATAAATACCAGATTTATATTTGTTTAAATTTTCTTTGTCTAAAAACCAATTTATAGTTTCTCTTAGGCCAGACTCAATTGAGTAGGATGGAGTGAAGCCAGTTAATGATTTAATTTTGCTATTATCTCCCCAAAGTCGAAATACTTCGGAATTATGAGGTCTGATCCGGCTAGCGTCTTGAATGAATTTTACGTCAGATCCCATTATTTTTGCAATCAATTCTAAGGTATCAAGCATAGATATTTCAAAATTACTTGCAATGTTAACTTCCTGACCGACCGCCCGGTCACACTTTGAAAGTTCAATGAATCCTTTACAAGTATCTTTTACATAACTGAAATCTCTTGTTGGTGTCAGGTCACCGAGTAATATTTCTTTTTTGCCTGACGCTATTTGAGAAATTATTGTTGGAATAATAGCTCTGGCAGATTGTCTTGGTCCATATGTGTTGAAAGGTCTTGCAATTATAACAGGCAGTTCAAATGCATTATAAAAACTCATTGCAATAGCATCTGCTCCAATTTTTGTTGCTGAATAAGGAGACTGCGGTTGCTTTGGGTGACTTTCATCTATTGGAACATATTTGGCTGTCCCATATACTTCAGATGTTGATGTTATTATAATACGTTTTATATTATTTTCTTTTGCAGCCAGACAAATGTTTAATGTACCCTTAATATTTGTCTCAACATAACTATCAGGGGCAATGTATGAATATGGAATTGCAATCAATGCAGCTAGATGAAATATTATATCAATATCTTTTGTAATATGTTTGCAAAAATTTGAATCTCTAATGTCGCCAGAAATAACATTAAGATTAGGATGTGAAATTTCATCTAACCATCCCCAATTATTAAAGGAATTATAGTATGACAATGCACGTACGTTATGTCCCTCTTCAAGGAGCAATTCAGTTAAATGTGAACCAATAAAACCATCAGCTCCGGTTACTAAGACTTTCATATTTCAATATTTAAAAAAAAATCTGGTCACTCCCATAAGTGTGACCTATTAGTATTATCAATAATTTTGGTACCCTAAATTTTATCACCTGCAGCCCAAACAAGAAGTGTTCTTGTTTTATCGGGGATATAATGTTCTGCTTCTTCTGGAGAAACAGCAATGTACCTTATCTTAAATGAGACATTTTCTTCCGCTTTTCTTATAAGTTTGTTTAGAAATTCATGATCGAAATTTCTTCCAACTAATAAAAGGTCCAGAATATTCCCAGGATTTCCTTGTGCGAAGTCGTTTATTATGTATCCTTTTTCTAACTCTCCAATTTGGTTTACTACACTTTCTACAATCTCTTCAATACCCACATATTTTAATAACAATCGATGCATTTCACCAAAATATGGATGCTTTATATTTGCCTGATATACTTTTCTGTTTTGTTCATTTTTTGATTTTAGTAGCTTTGCATCTTCAAACCTGTTGAGCTCTTGTCTTATACCATTAGTACTTTCTCCAAATTCTTCAGCTAAGTTGCGAAGGTAAGCTGTAGTATTGCTGTTGATAAAAAATTTTATCATCAGCTTAATACGTGTTTTAGAGGTTATGAGATTGTCAAGCATTAATTTGAGTAAATTTGTTGCTCAATATCAACATTACGAAATTAATCAATTTTTGGAATAAACCAAGCATTTTTAACATCGAGGGAGAAATTATCTTCTAAATATCTAATTATTAATATAATTCCAATACTTAATGCAAGTCCAATGAATACAGAAATTATTAAAATTCCAATTCTATTCGGTTGACTTTTTTCATTAGGTATGTATGCTGGTTCAATTATTGTTAGTATTGGAGTAGTTTCCGTTACAGCAATTTTAGCTTGTTCTTTCTGTTTTGCAAGCTCAGTATATATGTTTAACAAAAGAGCGTATTCAGATAACAATTTTTCTTCCTGAGTTTTAGCAATAGACGAATTTAAATTTTTATTTGAATCTCTAAATCTAGCAAGCTCGATCTGTTTTATTTCAAAATTCTTTTTAGCCTCTTCATAACTTTTCTCAACAAATGATAGGTTATTCGTTACTTTCTCAATTTTGAACGATGTTAAATATTTTTGCAATAATTCTTGCCCCTTTAGAACCATCTCAGTTGCTAAAACTGGTTCTGACATATTTGAAGAAATCGACACAAAGCCATCTTTATTGTTTACATCTAAAGATAGATTTGCATTTATAATTTCAATTACATATTTTTCTTTGTAAGTTAGAGATTGAATAGAAGAACTATCTGATTGAATAAAATCCTTATTTTCACCTTTTATTACATCAATTATAACTCCAGGTAATCCAATAGTGTACTTCTTAATAGTTCCAATCAGTGAAAATTCCTTGTATTTTTTATTAGTATAATATTCGTATAATGTAATAGGTTGTTTAACACCTTTAAAATGAAATTTTGAATAAATAAATTCTTTCTGAAAGTTTATATTTGACATAATTTTGGGATATACAGAAGGAGAGAGTACATCTCCTGAATACAGCCCTCCCAAATTTATTCCGGCCATTGCTGCAAGGCCTCCTAAATTACCTCCTGCATTCTTTTGGCTTGATTGTGGCACCATTGTACTGGAGGCTGTGTAGACATTGGGAGTTGAGATTGCAACTAAAAATCCTAAAATAGCAAAAGTAACAGTGACCTTAATTATAAACTTGCGATTTTTCCAAAGTTTTTTTACAATTTCAATGAGATCAATTACATCTTCGCTGTTTAGATTGTTATTTATATCTTTCTCTTCCATCAGAATTGTCTTATTAAGGTTGTTACCATTGCTGCTGTTGAAACTACGGATGAAGTGATTCCCAATATTTCAC
>CAZNMO010000080.1:0-9297 GCA_964574195.1 uncultured Clostridiaceae bacterium
CCATAGATAATTATACGAGATTTCTCACAAGATGTATAATTGATTATACTAATGGTACCTAATAGCCTTATAGATGATTTCTATACTTAATAGGCTTCAGTTTAACACAGATTGGCACCTAACCTTCATAAATCACTTAACTGTCAAAACCGTACCTGTTTTGTCCAATAATTCATCACGTACATATTTTTCACCATTTTCGGTGATACTGAGCAATCTACCTCGTAGCATAGCCAGCCAGCCGTTTTCACCCTGAGCATAGATATTACCGGAAAAGGTCGGCTGATTGTTTTTCGGCATATAACAGTGAACCAAGGCATATTTTGACAGGTAAAATATATTGTTTGTGATGGATATGCCATAATTTTTGTTGATAAAATTATCCCCGCCGAATTCGATAGCACTATAAGGCAATTTCGTCAATAAATGATCTGTACGTTGGGTTTTTGTTTCCACCCAACCATATCCGGTATACATAACATAATTATCATCAAATATTATATTCTTGAAGCTGCCTGCTCCACTGGCAGGATCTTCAGATTCAATATAGTTTACCAGATGCAGTGCCGAGGTATTATATTCCATCAGATTTCCCTTCATGACTATATTGCTGAAATCAGGAGAACAGTTCTTTTCCACATGAATGGCAACAACCAATGTCTTGCTTGCGCAATGGTGAATATAATTGTTGATGGCTTTATTTTCACTGCCTGATATCTGTATGGCACCGCCGGAGTGATTTGCATAAACGTCTTTGTCGATTTTAAAATAATGCATGATGTTTCCGCCGCACCAGCCGATTTCACAGTTTTGTACAAGTGTGTTTGTCCACCCCTGATAGCCTGCAGGAGACACCCCTAACGTACCCCAGAACACAAATTTCAAGTTATCAATAGTCATATCCTTGCCATTAAGACCTACAGGGGATATACCAATCCCTTCAATAGAAAAGTCTATTTTTCTGTACAAGTTGCCGGGATTGCCTTCATCACAACGCAAATAGAGCGGGCCTGTGACCCCTGTTTCCTGGATGCCTGCAAATGGATCGATTTTAGAAAAATCAAGGCAGTTAAAGTAATCCAGATTTTGCTTGAGCCCTGTAGTCACATCGAAAGGTTTTCCTGCAGCGTCAATATATTGCTTGCCATTCCAAATAGGCACAACACCATTTGCCCAACCTTTTCCGTCATCAAAGAATATACCTGAACAGTCACGAAGGTCACGATAGTATACCCATATCTTTTCACCGTTCTTACCGGAGTAATATAGGTTCCACTTGTCGGGAGCTGCTGCATTTTCAGCCACAGAACCGCTGAAAACCGGCTTGGGTCCCGTACCGTATGCAGTATAAGTGACACCCGGTTGTCCCCAGATCTCATCACCAAACCAAATGTCCCCACGCTTAAAGAATACGGCATCTCCATACTTCAGAGCTGCTGAGTTTACCTTATTAACAGTTGCCCAGGCAGTTTCGGGTGAAGTACCGTTGTTGGAGTCATTTCCGCTGTTAGAGACATAATATGCTGTACCTGTGTATGTCTTGCCTTGGATGAACGTATCTGCTTTTGCAATATCAGTACTGCTGCTCAAAATTGCATTTCTGCGATTATCTGCAAGCGCAAGGATTTCAGCGGATTTTTCATCACTGCCTATGGATTTATCCGTCTGCTTAAATGTGCTCTCATACAATCTGAGTACCGCATGGATCGCTTCCTTCCTACTGAAGTTAGCCATAGGCTTTAGCGTTTTATTTACAAAATCAGCATCAAATACCTGATTACCGCTTACACTTGAAAACTGACCCATGCACCAGAATCTTGAACTGGTAACATAATCCCATCCTGGATTATGCTTCTTGAACTCAATATCATAAAAAGGAGATGGTTTACTGCAATCCGGAAACCATTTATCATAGTTATTATCAAACCCATTTACAACATCAACACCCAGGACCTGGTTAAAGTAGTTCCAGTTTCCATTTGTTGTCTGTCCAATCCCCATAAGACAAGCAGCATAATAAGTCGCCAACATTCCATGGTCCCTATGCATGGCGTCATTGGATGCCAATGCTCGTGCGGCCACCTTTTTCCACGGTGGAACAAGCTTGCTGTTGTAGCGTGAAAGCATATTTGTCAGCATTGTGCAATACTGACTGAAAGTTATGGTTTTATCCCAGTCGCCTTGCAGCTTGTCCGGCACGAACCCATAGGAAATTGCCCGAAGAATTTCAGTATCATTCGTAGATACAGTTTTGCCTGGCGCCTTTGGTGCATTGCTTGCAGTGGGAGCAGCAACTACAGAAAAAGTACTAAGTGTAATGAGTATCATGCAAAGAGTCAATGATATAAATCGTTTCATTTTTATCCCCCCTCATAAAATGTAGCCTTTGGTGCCAGTCTTTCAACCCGCCTAGCTTACAAAAATCCCCTATCATGCCAATAATAGCATAACAGGGGATTGCATTCAACAAATCAAACTTCTCTCGTTCTTGCTCCACAGTAACCGACTTCGCCAAATTCCTTGGCTTATCAACATCGCAGCCTTTCTGCTTTACGTAATTCTGATAAGTTGACAAATTGGCACTCTAACTTAATAGTATAAGTAAAAACAGCCGGGACGATTTTCCCTGCTTGTGAAGCAAAGAGAACCGTCCCCTCGGCTTCTAAAAGATAGTTTGTAATTATTTAAAATAACCGTTGACATTAACTGCGCGCCATGTTACATTATTACTATACCAGTAGTTCATTATTAAATAAACATATGGGGGTTTTACAATGACAGCTTTAACAAAAAAATTCTTTAGCAATTCAAAAATTAATCCAACTCAGGATGCCATCGATATCATGGATTTTTTAACATCTGCAGATTCTGTTGATCGAATGCTAATCATGGCAGACTTAGGACTTCCCAGCTTATCTGGCGTAGTAAGTGAACTTGAAGCGAAGTTCGGAAATTCAAAAGATTTTCCTCTTAATCATAAGGGCCCAGGACAGAATGCAACTAACAGACAGAATATAGGACGTATGATCAAATTTATAATGAGAGAATTTGGTTATTCTCCTGTTGATGGTGGACATTCAGATCGCGCTAGATTGAGGGACTTCGCTAATTCTAAATATTTTTCAACTGCAGCGGTTTATGCAAAAACCCATATTAGCCCAAATTGTGAAATTGAAAGGACTATTAAATAGAAAGTATTCAAAAATCAGGGAGAATTCCAAGGGTACGGGCACTACCCCTTTTCGGAGCATAATGTGTGGGTTCCCTTGAAGTAGATTCCTGTACAACCTAATAAGCCAAGAGTATAAGCCGAGGGGACGGTTCTTCTTGCTTGTGAAGCAAAAAGAACCGTCCCCTCGGCTTTTCTAATATACAATTAAACACCTGTCATATCTATAACACTAATAAATCAGAATTCAGCATTCCCTTTTCAGATAAATCATATCAATAAGCTGTTTTCCGTTTTCATACATTGGATGATCATAGTTGTCAGTGAAAAAATTACTGATACGATGCGATTCTTTAAAACCGCACCCTATATAAAAATCTAATATACCAGGGCTATCGCCTGTTCCCACAAACATGGTTTTACAATCAGTATAGTAGAGAAACAGATATTCTACCAGAGCTCTTCCGTAACCTTTGTGCTGATATTCAGGATAAACCGCAATGTTTTTAAGCTCGTAAATACCATCTGATTCTTTTGTAACCACGCATTCAGCTTTTATACCATTGTCGTCTAAAACAAACATTTCACCACGATCGAGATATTTGTCCACCATATTCTCCTGCTCGTCCGCCAGCAATAACAGGTCGATATATTCTTTTTTATTTCCTGTTACTTTTCTGATTTTCATAATCTTGACCTCTTTATTTCAGTAATTTTAATCAGTTCCTCACTAATGTTCTTTTGTTCTGTGCCTGGCACTATATCTCTTGTTTGTGAAGCAAAAATAATCGTCCCTAGCTGCTTATAGCGTTGAGCTTTCATCTACACGTTCCTTTGATTCGACTACTGCTTGCAGCAATCTGTACTCTAATAATGTATAATGAATAAATGCATCTGAACCTTCTAATAAAACTTTGTTTGCATCTTCTCTTACCGGAAGTCCAACTGAAAATTCAATATAATTGTCTTTTGCACATACACTTGAATAAAAAGCCACATCAGATAAATGGATGTACCCTGATGACTTCTTGTATACATCACTAATCTGAGAATCATAAGCCTTTAATCTTTCTCTTAGAACAACATCGATCATTTTTTTACCATGATCATCCTTGAAATCACTAATCTTTTTTCCGTTAAGGAAACCTTCTATAAAAGCAGTTTTATCTTTCGCTATGAATGCGGCAAAAATCCTCATGCAGTTGTCTATTTGACACCGCACCAAAATTCCTACGCAAGTTAAATTTCTTGCTTTTAACATATCCACTATGCCATCCAATAAAGCAACACTTCTATCAAGCGCAGATGTGAAAAACAAATCTTCCTTGTATAGCGTGTTTCCAATTATACCTTTCGAAACACCTTTCGCTACTTCTCGTAATTCTCTTAATTTGTGTAATCGCTCTCTTAGAGATTCATTGTACTCTTCGTTATTCAACTTTATCACCCCTGCTTTATAAGAGTTAAATCACATCCACAAAGAGTATAAGTAACAGTCTGTCTACTTGTTAACTAAACTTCATAGCCCATTCTGTACTCATAATTACTGACTAACATTAGAATGGCAATTTCAGATTTTATATTCACAGAATATCAATATAAAATGGATTCCTCGCCTTTCCCAATCCACAAATACCACCTTTGGTCAAACCTAAAAAACTCATAATCATAAGTCATGGTGGTTAACAAGTTAACAGTCTGGCACCTAACCTACCATAATCAGGTTCTTGTCTTCGTAATTAGTGTATACTGTTAGCGTTGTAGCGGTATCGCAGAATACTTGGATACTAGTACATAATAAAAGAAAAACAAGTGTGAGTAAAAAAACTCGTTTCAAAGTAAAGCCTCCTTTAATTAACTTAAAATACCTCGCGTTTTCTTTGATTATCGTAATTTTCCAACTTTGAAAATCCATTGCCATCTCTTAGTATATTACAGGTTAGGTGTCAGCCTGTCACCTTGCAAACTTACAGAAATCCCCTGTCATGCCAATAATAGCATGACAGGGGATTTTATTCAATATTCCGACTTTATTCTACTTCTATCCTACTCCACTGTAACCGACTTCGCCAAATTCCTAGGCTTATCAACATCGCAGCCCTTCTCAACTGCCATGTAGTATGCCAGCAGCTGCAGAGGTGTTATAGCTACCACCGGAGCTAGTATATCCGAAACATTAGGTATATACATTGTGTAATCCGCTACCTTCTCCACCTCTGTGTTGCCTTCCTTTGCTATGGCGAATACGAAAGCACCTCTTGCCTTTACTTCTTTTACGTTGCTGACCATTTTCTCATAGAGGGAATCCTGAGTCAGGACTGCTAGCACTATGGTGCCCTGCTCTATGAGGGCTATGGTTCCGTGCTTCAGTTCTCCTGCGGCATAGGCCTCGGAGTGGATGTAGGATATTTCCTTCAGCTTCAGGGAGCCTTCCTGGGCTATGGCATAGTCTATGCCTCTTCCAAGGTAGAATATGTCCCTGGCATTGCTGTTGTTGGTTGCGAATTTCTGTATCGTTGCTTTGTGCTCAAGGGTCTGTTCCACCAGATGAGGAAGAGTAAGCATCTCATCCTTTATCCCCTTGATCTCCTCGTCCTTTACTGTGCCCTTCAGCTTAGCCAGGTAGAGGGCAACGGTGTACAGAGCTATAAGTTGTGTTGTATATGCCTTTGTTGAGGCAACGGCTATCTCCGGTCCCGCCCAGGTGTAGAACACGTCATGGGATTCACGGGCTATGGAGCTGCCTACCACGTTTACTATGCTGAATATCCTTGAGCCCTTTCTCTTGGCTTCCTTGAGGGCTGCCAGTGTGTCCAGGGTCTCTCCGGACTGGCTCACTACTATGGTCAGTGTCTTTTCATCAACGATTGGGTCTCTATACCTGAACTCCGATGCTATGTCAACTTCCACCGGGATCCTTGCCAGCTTCTCGATAACATATTTTCCTACCATGCAGGCATGGAAGGCTGTTCCGCAGGCTACCATGTAAATTTTATTGAAATTCTGAAGCTGTTCCCTGGTAAGGGTGATATCATCCAGCTTTATGGTTGCTGTATCAGGTGTAACCCTTGAAGTCATTGTATCTTTTATTGCCTTGGGCTGTTCGTGGATCTCCTTTATCATGAAGTGCTCGAAGCCGCCCTTTTCAGCGGAGGCTACATCCCAGTTCACTTCAAATATCTCCTTGGTGACCGGCTTTCCACTCTCGTCAAAGAAGCTTATCTTTTCTTTTTCTATAACTGCCAGCTCGTTTTCATTGAGCAGGTATATCTTCCTGGTGTGGTTCAATATTGCGGGTATGTCCGATGCTATGAAATTCTCTCCGCTGCCCACACCTACGATAAGGGGGTTTTCCCTTCTGACGCACACTATTTTGTCAGGCTCTCTCCTGCTTATTACCGCAAAGGCATAGGAGCCTCTGATCTTCTCCAGCACCTTTCTCACCGCTTCTATAAGGTCTCCCTTGTAGAAGAAATCCACATAGTGGGCAAGCACCTCAGTATCGGTGTCTGACTTGAATACATAGCCCTGCTCCATAAGCATACTCTTTATGCTCATGTAGTTTTCTATTATACCGTTGTGAACCACTGCTATGTCATTTGAGCAGTTGGTATGGGGATGGGAATTTACATCTGACGGTTCCCCATGGGTGGCCCATCTTGTATGACCTATTCCCAGGCTTCCGTCCAGTGTTTCCCTATTCAGGTGCTCTTCCAGCACTGCCAGCCTGCCCTTGTATTTCCTCACCTGGATACTGCCGTCCTGATTGTATACTGCGACTCCGGCAGAGTCATAGCCCCTGTATTCAAGCTTTTGCAGACCTCCAATAAGGACCGGGACCGCTTTCTTATCCCCTATATAACCTACTATCCCACACATATATTAATACTCCTCTCAGATAATCGAATTTTAATTTTGATATTCTATGTCATCCTTGGCTTAGGCTTAAGATCCTTCACTGAGTTCAGGATGACACCCCCTTTCGGGAGGACATGGTAGTTCATGATGACACCATCATTTTGAATGTCATTGTTGTTTTGATGCATTCATGTTTACCTGTTTCTGGGCAAAAAAATACACTAACAGGTCCTAACCGTTAGTAGTATGCGCAGTTTTACCCTCGACCCATTCAGATTCCCTTTGTCCCATCAATCACTTGAGGATTTGTAGAATCTGTAACACTGTTGAGTCACAGCGCAGGGCACCCGCCGAATTTTCGATAAACCCTGACCTCGTCAACTTGCATTGCAAGTCTGGCGCTCAATTAAGTTTTCAGTTGACCCATTAGTTATTATCCACCTCCAATTTTCTATACTTACCGATGTTAAAAACTCATGTCCGAAACGACTTCGAAGAAAAATGCTCATGGCAGTCATTTCCTTATACCAGTGTATAATTTTTGTATGCATTTTGCAAGTTATTTCATTTTCTGCCATTCATCCAATTTCGACCAATACTCAGGTTCAGCCTAATACTATACTATTAAGCTTCCGATTAAATGTTCCACCTGTAGCTTAAACGCAATTGTCACTTTATAAATCGCTTTATTACATATGCTATGAGCAATATCCATGCAAATACAATAATTCCCGCAGCCAGATAGCTCTTTGGCTTTCCTCCCGCAAAAACCTCATCTGCCGATTCCCGGCACTGTGCTATTACCTCAGGGGGAATAAGCTTCAATGACAGCCATATGAGGATTGGAAGAAGGATGGCATCATCAACGAAGCCCAATATGGGCACAAAATCCGGTATAAGGTCTATAGGGCTCAATGCGTATCCCACGGTTATCAATGCTAACAGCTTTGCATACCAGGGAGTCCCAGCATTTCTATATGCCAGATAAAGCACTGCAATATCTGCCTTCAGTTTTCTTGCCCACTTTTTTATCTTTTCTACCATATTATCACTCCATTCCTGTCACTCTTATCATATGCTTCATCTGCTCCAAATGAGTTACCGCAAATATTACAGCAATATTCTCATATTGTCGGTATCGTATAAAAACAAAAGCCGGTCAAGTAGTATCCACTGACCGGCATATTATCAACCTTTTTAACTCATTTTCTCTTCTATCAGCTTTGCTAGCGCCTTTGCAGCTTCCTTAAGCTCCGCCTCATTCTCGCCTTCAAGCATTACCCTTACCAACGGCTCAGTGCCTGATGGCCTGATAAGCACTCTTCCCTTGTCCTTCAGCTTATCCTCAAGCTCTGCGATCATTGCTGTGATATCCTTGTCCTCCAGGTATCTTTCCTTGTTTTCGTTGCGAACCTTAGCATTTACCAATACCTGCGGCAGGATAGTCATGACCGATGCCAGGTCGGAAAGCTTCTTTCCGCTCTCCTTGACTACGGAAAGCAGCTGGAGTGCTGTCAAAAGTCCGTCACCGGTGGTGTTGTGATCCAGGAAAATTATATGGCCTGACTGTTCTCCTCCAATATTATAGCCATTCTTCATCATCTCTTCCAGCACATACCTGTCCCCTACCTTGGTCTTCTGCAGGCTGCACTTTTCACGCTTCATGGCTATATCAAGGCCCATATTGCTCATTACTGTGCCTACTATGGTATCCTTCTTCAAGGTGCCTTTTTCCTTGAAGTGCTTGGCAAAGATCGCCAGCATGTGGTCACCATTGACCAGCTGTCCCCTGTTGTCTACAGCGATCAACCTGTCCGCATCCCCGTCAAATGCCAGTCCCACATGGGCACCGGATTCCAGTACCAGCTTCTGCAGGAGGTCGGGATGGGTAGAGCCGCATTTTACATTTATATTCTTGCCATCGGGTTTGTTGTTTATTATCACTATCTCGGCGCCAAGATCAGCGAGCACTGAGGGCGCCGCTATGTATGAAGCCCCGTTGGCACAGTCAACGGCTATCTTCAAGCCTCTGAGGTTCACATCTATGGTCTTTTTCAAAAAGTCCACATAACCGTGTACTGCATTGTCAATCTCCACCTTCTTGCCTATATCCGCTCCAGTAGGGTTGGCTATACCATTATCCGGATTGAACAGAAGGCTTTCTATCCTGTCCTCCAGCTGGTCGGACAGCTTGTATCCATTACCGTCAAAGAATTTTATACCGTTATATTCAAACGGGTTGTGTGAAGCAGATATCACAACCCCTGCAT
>CAZNMO010000080.1:9307-19646 GCA_964574195.1 uncultured Clostridiaceae bacterium
CTGAACCCCCAGCACCACAGCTTCCGCACCCATTGAGCATATGCCTGCAACAAGAGCTGCTTCAAGCATGTCTCCGGATATTCTTGTGTCCTTGCCAACAGCGATCCTGGGTTTGTGGTGGGTTTCTTCTGTTAGTACATATGCACCGATCCTTCCTAGGTTGAACGCCAGGGTAGAGTCAAGTTCCATGTTTGCTATTCCTCTTACACCATCAGTTCCAAACAAGCGACCCATCGTAAGACCCCTTTCAAAATTGTAATCAATGCTGCAGCCGCCATACTGCGAAAATCCGGTGCAGCGCCCATGAAACATTAATGATTTCATGTAATTAGTATAATAGCACAATAACTCCATTTATTCAATTCGCATAATTTGGTCGAAATAAGTCATATACTGTGATTCAGCCCTTGAGAAGGTTAGTACCCCAACCCATCTCTAAATGCCTTCAGATACTCCTGCTTTTCATCAAGCCAGTATCTTCTGGCAGCAACTGCATTTTCCTTACCTTTGCTGTAGTCAAAATCAGCATAGCTCCACCACAGGGCAGCCTTGATATTGTTGTACTTGTGAATATTATCAAACATTTCCCTTATCCACTGTTCCTTATCGCCGCCTATGGAGCTGCAGGCAAATTCGGTTATCATCCAGGGGAAGCGTCCGTATACCTTACTGTACTTTTCATTCAGGGGGTCATATATTTGTGTGAAACTTCTCCAATTCTCCTGGGTCAGCTCCTTGTAGTAGGTCCCGGTATTATAACCTGTAAGCCCTATCATCTGGACATATTTGTTGCCCGGATAGTAGGAAATATGAGAATTCCAGTTCATCGGCGGAAAGTCCACATCGTTGGGATTGAACACCCATATCGCATTACTTACCCCCTCCTCCTGAAATATGTCATAGATATGCCTCCATACCCCTATGAATACGTCAGGATCACACAAAAGGGCTATTCCGCTGTACCTTACCCAGGTGCTGTTCATCTCATTATTGAGTCTGAATATGAATGGGTGACCGAAGTCCTTTGCCGACCGTGCAAAGCTTCTCAGGTAATTATCATATAGTCCGTCAATAACATCAAAGTTGACATTCCGTTTCTCTGAATCAGTATTACCCGGAATGACATTCCACATCACCTGCATTGTAAGCTCCACTGTCTTGCCCTGCTTGTAGGCTTCCAGCATACCTTTTGCGGGAAATTCATGTCCCAGGTAAATATAGTGAAGTGTAAGTGGGAAGCTGTATCCCAGCTGCTTTTCGATCTCCTCTATCCTTGAAAAGCCCTTTGTCAGTGAATGGGGATAAAATATCCCCCATTTTATATCCTTTGAGTTTGCCAGCTTGTTATAGAAATCTCTGGTTTCCTCGTTCCAATCCGGCAATTCCGGCTTAAGGGCAAGGTCAAAGCTTGGTTCGCCTTTGGCCTCTGTTGTCCGAAAGGAGCTGATTATCTGCTTTATCATATCTGCCTGTTTTTCTGAGCAGCCACTCCTTATGAAACAGCTGTAAAACTGCTTTTCCCCGGTGATATAGAGTGCATGAGTATAGGCAACGGAGCTTCTGGAAAAGGACACTATCCTGGTCCGGATCCCATTAATGCTTCGATAACCGTCGGCGATAAGCTTTATACCGTTGGCTTCCCTGTACCGGGGATCCATTATGTATTTGTACAGGTACGTATTGAAATATCCGTGAATATCCTTATATGGTGACACTTCCCTGGACAGCTTGATATCCAGCTCCTTGTCGCTGATCCTTACAAAAGCCGGGGCAAGGCTGCTGTCAACCTTCGTTGTCCCGGGCACCTTTATCCGGAAGCCAAGTTCAGTGGAGCTTACCTCCCTGAAGCTGACGGTCCTGGCTGTAGTGCTTTCCGCAGCTTGCCCTTCCTTGAAGCCTATGATCTCAAAACCCAGAACAGCTGATGCTATAGCGAAACCAAGCATAATTCTAAGCACGCCTTTTATATTGTTCATCCTCCTTAATGACACCAATGTTTCCTGCTTTTTATGGTGCCACATAAAAGGGTGAATATACGACATAAGCAAAGAGTAGAAAGCAAAAGATCCTTCGCTCCGCTCAGGATGACACTTAACTGTCATCCTGAGCGCTAGCGAAGGATCTTACCTTTTCTGGTTTAAACTGCTATTACATGTTTTCCGGTGTCTCTATGCCTGCAAGCCCCAAACCTGTCTTTATAACAGTTCCCACGGCCTTTGTAAGCTGCAGCCTTGCATTCTTTACATTTTCCTCAGCATTCAGTATCGGATGTGTGTTGTAGAACTTGTTGTAGGCCTTTGCTATCTCTGTCACATGACGGATCACTACAAAGGGCTCATACCTTTCCACAGCTTCCCTCACTGAATCCTTGAAGGCTCCCAAAAGCTTGACCAGTTGGAATTCATCCTCTGTGGTGAGATAGCTCAGATCGGCTGTTTCAGGCACATTGCCCGCCTTCCTCAATATGCTCCTGCCACGCACATAGGTATACTGTACATATGGGCCTGAATCCCCGTCAAAGTTCAAGGCATCCTCCCAGGTAAACACAACATCCTTCTCCCTGTTGTTTTTCAGGAAGGTATAAATGAGGGCACCCATGCCCACCTTCCTTGCCACATCTTCCTTGTTTTCCAGATTGGGGTTCTTCTTTTCTATTACTTCAAGGGTCTTGTGTATCGCCTCATTCATTACATCCTTGGCAAAAACAACATCGCCCTTCCTGGTTGACAGCTTCTTGTCTGCGAACTTTACAAGGCCGTGGCCTATATGCACGCAGTCCTTGTACCAGTCGTAGCCCATCAGTCCCAGTGTATTGAATATCTGGTTGAAATGCAGTGACTGTGTGCCTCCTACCACGTATATGTTCTTGTGGAAGTCATAATGCCTCTTCCTGTAAAGTGCTGCAGCCAGGTCCCTGGTGGCGTATATCGTTGCTCCGTCGGACTTCAGTATCATTATAGGCGGAAGCCCAAATTGCTCCAGGTTTACGATCTTTGCGCCTTCGCTGTTCTCCAGCAGGTTCTTTTCCCTCAGCAGCTGCACGATCTCATCCATCTTGTCGCTGTAGAAGCTTTCACCTGCATAGGAGTCAAACGCTACATTCAGGTCCTTGTATATCTCGTTGAATTCCCTGAGGCTCAGGTCCTTGAATCTCTGCCAGAGTGCAGTTACCTCCACATCTCCGTCCTCGAGCTTCTTGAAATATGCCCTTGCTTCATCTTCAAGGGCAGGATTCTTCTCTGCCTCATCATGGAATTTGACGTATATCCTGAAAAGCTCGGTTATCGGCGCCTTTTCAAGGGCTTCCTCATCCACCCAGCTCTTGTAAGCCACAATCAGCTTTCCAAACTGAGTTCCCCAGTCACCCAGGTGGTTAATCTTTATAGTATTGTAGCCTGAATGCTTATATACCTTCTCCAGTGCGCTTCCCAGCATTGTGTTGAAAAGATGGCCTACATGGAAAGGCTTTGCTACGTTGACAGAAGAAAACTCGACTATTACATTCTTATCCTCCCCGGCCTTTGAGCTGCCGAAGCTCTCGCCCTTTTCAAGTACTTCCTCCACCATCAGTCTTATGTATTCCTTTTTGTTTACGAAGAAATTCAGGTACCCCCCTGCTGCTTCAGCCTTTTCCAGTATGTTGTCAGGCTTCAGCTTCCCTGAAAGCTCTGCTGCGATCATGTTAGGCGACTTCCTCATTACCTTTGCCAGCTGGAAGCATGGAAAAGCGTAATCTCCCATATTTGACTGCGGGGGTATCTCTATAAGCTCCATTGCCTTTTCGGTGTCCATTTCCACCAGCGTACTTATTTTTTTCGCTATCTCCAGTTTAAAATCCATGTTTATCCCTCCGATTATTTTATTATTTGTCAGATAAAAGAAATATATCATAGTCTCGCTGCATATAAAAAACCCCGTCTCAGGAAAGAGACGGAGTCACCGCGTTACCACTCTAATTGGCTGTTGTACAGCCCTCTCGAGCCTTTATCGCAGGCATACGTCCGGTTTACTAAAGGCATTGCCCATTTGACCGGAATCTCCCCGGCTCTTTTCACGGTGCTGCTGCTGCCCGGCTCCCACCTAGCCCGGGCTCTCTTGGAGTATCAGCCTTCCGTTACTTTTCCGGATCCTCGAATAATTTAATATTATAGTTTATTTTATTCAATAATATAATATTAGTCAAGGGTAAATAAATAAATTACGACGGATAAACACCAAGGTATACTATTCAGCATATCCTTGGAAGCCCCTCACCCACAAGCATATCAACTACACGCTTGCCTCCGAGCCTTGTGGTCATTACCACGCTTACTCTACCCCTAGCGTATGACCTTCCTATTATTGCCGCCTTTTCGCCGTAGCAGCTCCCTTTTATTATATCCAGTGCTTTCTGGGCATCGGCTTCCGGCACTATACACAGCATTTTACCTTCATTGCCCATGTAAAGGGGGTCCAGGCCTAATATCCCGCAAAAGCCTCTGACTGCCTCATCCACAGGCAGGCTTTCCTCCAGGATATCGAAGGATACTGAGGAGCTTTGCGCTATCTCGTTCAATACCGTCGCCAGCCCTCCCCTGGTGATATCTCTCATGGTCCTTACTTTGATTCCAGAAGCAATAAGCTTTGACACCATGTCATTGAGTGGGGCGCAGTCACTTTGTATCTCATTATTAATTCCCATCCTCCCGGACAGTATGCAGGCATGGTGATTCCCTAGGCTGCCGCTTACGATCACGGCATCTCCGGGCTTTACATTGGAAGAGCTTATATTTGTGCCCTTTTTAAGCTCTCCTATACCGGAGGTATTGATATATATACCTCCGCTGCCCTCCACCACCTTTGTATCTCCTGCCACGATCCTTACTCCTGCTTCTTCCGCCGCCTTGGCCATGGAGCATACTATCCGTTCCAACTCCTCCAGCTCCAGGCCCTCTTCCAGTATGAAGCCGCAGGTCAAGTACTTGGGTACTGCCCCCATCATCAGCAGATCGTTCACGGTACCGCAGACTGATAGCTTCCCTATATCTCCGCCCTTGAAGAAAACAGGCTTTACCACAAAGGAATCAGTAGTAAAGGCTATCCGTGAACTCTCCAACTCCAATACTGCGGCATCCTCCATCCTGTTCAGTATGTCATTGTTGAAATACTTGGCAAATATGCTGCCTATCAGCTCAGTAGTGGCCTTACCGCCGCTCCCGTGGGACATCTCTATTTTCATAATTTACTCACTCCTATACTTAAACCAAACTCCACAGCTGCCTTCGCTAGATACCATACATGGCCCCATTGGCTTCTGCGGATTGCAGGCCTTCCCGAAAAGCCTGCATTCATCAGGGTTTATCCTTCCCATTATGACCTCTGCACAGCTGCAGCCGTTGGCAAGCTTTTCCGCCACCGCATCATCATATTGTATTTCAAAGTCCCTGTATTCCTCCCTCAGTCGGAACCCTGAGCCTTCTATCAGCCCTATTCCTCTCCAAACCGCATCAGCTCTTTGGAAATACCTGTCCAGCATCCCCGCAGCCCTGGTATTGCCCTCCTGCCTTACGACACTTCCATACAGGTTGTGGACTTCTGCCCTCTTTTGTGAAGCCTGCCTAACCAGATCATATATGGAAAGCAGTATGTGTTCTGCGGTGAAGCCTGTTATAACGAAAGGCTTGTTGTATTTCCCTGCCAGCTCCCCATAGGCTGCTTCCCCAGTAACAACGCTTACATGACCGGGGCTGATGAATCCGTCAATATGATTGCTTGAGCTGCATATCTGCTCCAAAGCAGGGAATATGCTTTTCAGGGAAGTGATAAGCCTTATATTGTCCAACCCTCTCTCACGGCATTTCTCCATTAGCAGCCCGTAGACCGGTATCGTAGTTTCAAAGCCTACTGCAGCAGCAACATGCACAAGCTCCTTTTCACCGGCTGCCTTGTCCAGTAGCTCCATGGGAGAGTACATCATCCTGACCTCTGCACCTTCAGCCTTTGCTGAAGCAAGTGAGCCGGTACTGCCTGTCACCTTCAGCATGTCTCCGAAGGTGTATACCCTGTACCCTTCAGTTTTCGCCAATTGGCAAGCCTTGTCTATATATGAGGCCGAGGTTACGCATACAGGGCAGCCCGGGCCGGAAATAAGCCTTATCTTTGGTGAAATGAGGCTTCTGATCCCATTCTTGAAGATACTGTCGGTATGGGTGCCACAAACCTCCATAAGCTGAAGCTCAGGGCCGTCATAATCACGAAGGAAGGCTATTACTTCATTGATATTATTCATTCAAAGCCTCCTGCAGCTCCTGAAACAGCTTTATCAATTCATTGGCCTGTTCCTCATCGACCACCTCAAGAGCACAGCCGGCGTGCACCAGCACATAATCCCCCACCTCTGCATCTACCAGACCCAGATTTACATCCACCAGATTGCCACCAAAATCCACCTTGCCTGTATTCCCTGTTATTTCAACTACCTTACCCGGTACAGCAACACACATATTATCGCACCTCCCCATACATTCCAACAAAGGCCTGCCCCAAGGCTATGCCTCCGTCATTGGGCGGGACCTTTGTATTGTAATATATCTCAAAGCCATTTCGCTTCAAATCCTTGACGATCATGCTGAAAAGCACTGCATTCTGGAATACTCCCCCGCTCAAAGCCACTTTGTTTATTCCGTGACTGTCTCTGAGCAGCCGGCAGGTTTCTACTGTCAAATCAACGACAGTCCGGTGAAACCTGTAGGCAATTTCGGCTGTATCACCCTTTGCAGCCTTAGCTTCAACTATTTCTCTGATACATTCTTTCATTTTTATGTTATATATACCATTAAAAGCCTCAACATCGAAGCCATATCCTTTGATATCACTGCCATTCATGCCGTGCAAATACTCTGCAGCCCTGTTTTCAAGCAATATGGCACTTTCTCCCTCATATGCGGCTGTATGGCTTATGCCAAGTATCGAGCTTACTGCGTCAAAAAGTCTTCCCATGCTGGAGGAATCTATTGTGTTTATATGGTTTGTCATGGCGCTTTTTAAAAGCTCCCAGCCTTCATACCGTATAGTTGACTCCAGCCCTGAGGAATGCAGGTATGCGGCAGCAGATCTCCAGGCTTCCCGCACAGAGGCATCCCCTCCGGGCATCGGCACATATTCCAGATGAGCAGCCCTGCTGTAGCCCTGGGGAGAGCATAGCAGGAACTCCCCGCCCCATATCTTACCGTCTGTCCCATAGCCGGTCCCGTCAAAGGCTATGCCTATTACCCGGTCAAATATACCCTTTTCAGCCATTACAGAGGCTATATGGGCATAATGGTGCTGCACGTATATAAGCTCACCGCCCAGGCTCTGTCCGTAGCTGGTGGACCTATAGCCCGGATGCAGGTCGCAGCAGATCCTTTCCGGCTTTATGTCCAGCAGCTTCTTCATATGCTCTACATTTGAAATATAGTTTTCATAAGTCCTCAGCTCATCCAGATCCCCCATATGCTGGCCAAGGTATGCCAGACTTCCGGACATCCTGCTGCTATGCTTGACAAGGCAGAAGGTATTCTTGGTCTGCCCTCCGACAGCCAGGATGTCTCCCTTGAAGTAATCTCCCTTGTACCAATGCTCCTTGCCTTTTATATATATCGGGAGCGGCGCATAGCCCCTTGAACGGCGGACAAACTGCACATCCCCTCCAACAGCCCTTACCACTGAATCATCTATTCCGACCCTTATTGCCCTGCTGTTATGAAGAACACCCACAAGGGCGCCGCCGAGCATGGAAAGCATCTGCTCATCCTCTATGATTATGGGGCTGTCGGATATATTGGCGCTGGTCATTACCAAGGCAGGAGTATTCTCAAGTATAAGCTTCTGGAGCGGTGTATACGGAAGGAAACAGCCTGTAAAACGACTGCCCTTTCCGACCTCCTCAGGTATATCCCGGCTCGCTTGTTCCAAGAGCACTATGGGCTTTTCCTTCCCTTGAAGCAGGAGGGCCTCTTTTTCAGAAACCCTGCAATACTTCTTGATTTCATGCATATCCCTGAACATTACTGCAAAGGGCTTGTTTTCCCTGCCCTTCAACAGACGCAGGCTCTTGACCGCAGCCTCATCCATCGCACTGCAAGCCAGATGATAGCCGCCTATCCCTTTTATTGCAATGATCCCTCCGCTGTTCAGAGCAGCAACTGCCTTCTGAAGAGCCTTTCCACCGTTGTCCTCTGTCCCCGACAGGTCAGTATATTCCAGCTGGGGACCGCAGTTATGGCAGGAGATGGTCTGGGCATGGAACCTCCGCTCCTCCATATCGACGTATTGCCCTGTACAAAAGTCACACATACTAAAGTCAACCATCGAGGTGCTATCCCTGTCGTAGGGTACGCCGTCAATTATGCTATATCGGGGCCCGCACTCCATACAGCTTATAAAGGGGTGTCTGTATCTGGGGTCGGATGGATCATAAAGCTCCTTTTCACAGCTCTCGCATATAGACAAATCAGGGGAAATGAATACTATGTCATTTTCCCCTTCTGTGCTTGCGCTGATACTAAAGTCAGAATGATCCATGGCATCAGCCAGTATTCTTTTTTCCAGGTGTACAATTTCGGAGGGCTGCGGCTTCCGGTCCATTATATCCTTTTCAAAGCTCTCCAACGCACCGGCCGGTCCGGAAACAGTCACATATACTCCCCCACCCTGGTTGTATACCCTGCCCTTCAGGCCATATTGGTCGGCAAGCCTTGCAATAAAAGGTCGGAACCCTACTCCCTGCACAACTCCCCAAATACGATACTCTATTGTAAGCATTTTCAAATCCTGCCTATTTCAGTTTATCCTCAAACCATTTCACTACAGCCTCGAAGCCTTGGCCTGTTTTTGCAGATACTTCAAACACCGGAGCCTGCTCATTAAGGTTCTTTACCCCCTTGTAGAAGAAGCTGTCGTCAAAGTCAAGATATGGCTTCAAATCACATTTATTGAGTATTATTATATCTGCCTTTTCAAATGCAAGAGGATACTTATACGGCTTATCGCTGCCTTCAGTCACTGAGCATATGAGCATTTTCACATGCTCACCTATGACAAATTCGGCAGGGCAAACCAAATTTCCTACATTCTCTATAAACAGTATGCCGCCTTCTCCAAAGTTTACGGATTTCAAAGCATCCATAAGCATTGGTGAATCCAGGTGGCACGCCCCATGGGTATTTATCTGTATTGCTTCCACTCCCATACCCTTCAGCGTACGGGTATCTATGTCCGACTCTATGTCTCCTTCAATAACGAAGGGCTTGATACTGCCAAGCCGATTTATTATCTGTATCAGGGTGGAGGTTTTGCCTGCTCCGGGAGCACCCATCACATTAACTGAATATACTCCCTGCTCCGATAGCACCCTGTTGATTTCTACGGCCATTTCTGTGTTTTCTCCGTATATGTTTTTCATTACTTCCAATTTCTTGATTCCCATATCCTCACTCCTATATGATCATCGAACCTGCACAATTCCATTATTGATCATTATGCAGGTCCGTCATCGATCAGTCCTCAACTTCAATATCTTCAATATAAAATTCTCTGCCGATCTCGGTAGGTATACCTTTGCCATTACAGTAAGGGCATTGAAAGGAAAACTTCTGTCTTTCAAAGTATTCCCCACAGGCTGAACAAGCCAGCTTGGGCTTCACGTATCTGATGGACAGCTCAGCTCCTTCTGCTATGGTTCCCTCTGCTATGGCGTCAAAATACATCCTGATGGAATCCCCCACGAAGCCTGTCATCTCACCTACAACCAGGCTTATCCCAATAATGCGTAGGGCATTGTTTTCTTCTGCCTTCTCTACAGCCAGTTTAACTATCTGCTGTGTTATCGGGTACTCGTGCATCCCTGAAAACTTCCTTTTCTTTCTTTGTTGCCGGGGAAGAATAATGGTTCCCCATGGCGAGACACTTTTTGGGACAGGACTCCACGCAATAATTGCATGCTATACACTTAAGCCTGTCTATTTCCCATTCCTTGCCGGGCCTGTCTACCCTGATGGCACCGGTGGGACATTTCTTGGAGCATATGCCGCAGTATACGCAGTCCTCTATCGTAATGCCTATGCTGCCTCTTGTATTTCCATAAAACTCACGCTTCACAACAGGGTACATTGCTGTCGCAGGCTTCCCCGCCAAGCTCTTCATTATCGTTTTTACAAATTTCATCGGCTGCATAACATCACCTCTCTGTACAACTGATACATGGGTCTATAGTAACTACTAGTATGGGCACGTCCGCAAGGTCGCAGCCCTTCAGTATCCTAAGCAGCGCCGGTATATTCGCAAAGGTTGGGGTCCTTACCCTCACTCTGTCCAGGAA
>CAZNMO010000081.1:0-19563 GCA_964574195.1 uncultured Clostridiaceae bacterium
TCTTTTGGAGAAGGGTTGGGGATGAGGCTTCTAAGCCCCCTTCTAATTCCCCCAAGACGGGGGAAGGTTTCGGTCGCGATGGTTTTTGTATAATTTGAGTTTTTCCCCATTTGAAGCATAACCGTTAGCGCGTTGCTGTCCAAACTCCCTTCTCTTTCGGAGAAGGGTAGGGGATGAGGCTTATATCCTTATTATTTCCTATACCCCGGAATTATCGCGCTACTCGGAATATTCACCACCCGGTCGGCAAACCAAATTGAATTTTTCAATTCATCCGTCTGGCAATGGGCAAACATGGGTAAACGGTTCATCAATTCCCAGATCGGGCGGGTCATCACTCCCTGTTGATTGGTATATTGCAGCAACTCATCGCGCTGCGCTTTGTCTTTGGCGATGATTGCATTTAGCCAATAGTTCGACTGGCAGTTTTCGGGTTCTGAAACGAATTCAAACTCCGTATTTTTAAAGAATTCCTTGTATGCTTCTGCCAGTTTGCGCTTTAGCGACAGTAAATAATCCAGGCTTTCCATTTGCGCACAGCCCAGGGCGGCTGCAATGTTGGTAAGCCGGTAATTGTATCCCGACATGTCGTGCTTAAACTCCCACTGGTGAGGGATCTTTGCCTGCGTGGTAATATGTTTGGCCAGTTTAGCCAATTGCTCATCGTTGGTAAGGATCATTCCCCCGCCGCCGGTGGTTATCGTTTTGTTACCATTAAAACTTAAAGTCCCGAACATTCCGAACGATCCGGTTTGCTTCCCTTTGTAGTAGCTGCCCAAACTTTCAGCGGCATCTTCAATCAATGGAATATGGTATCGGTTTAATACTTCCATCAATTCATCCAGTTTAACCGGGTGGCCGAATGTATGCATCGGAACACAGGCTGCTATTCTTCTTCCGCTTATTTTGTTATAAGGCTCTTGCCTTCTGCCTTCTGCCTTCTGCCTTTCTCTCATTTCAACGTTTTCATGCAGCCAGGCTTCCACGGCTGCGGGTGAAAGTCCCATTGTTTCTTTATCCACATCCAAAAAAACAGGATGAGCCCCGGTATAGTTGATGGCATTGGCTGTGGCAATAAAGGTTAACGCCTGGGTAATCACTTCATCTTCCCGTTGCACTCCGGCCAGTTGTAAGGCAATGTGTAAAGCTGCAGTTCCGTTCATGGCAGCAACCGCATATTTAGCGCCGGTATAGTCTGCACACATCTTTTCAAAACGACCGACAAACTCTCCAACACTCGAAACAAAATTTGACTCGATGCATTCCTGCATGTATTTTATTTCGTTACCGATAAAACGGGGATCGTGGAGAGGAATGAAATCTTCGGGTTCCTGAAAGGTGGAGCGAACAAAATCAGTAATTTGATTATATGTTTTCATTGTTATTTTTGTTTATGATGGCTTGTTTAATTTTTTTTCAAAATCATAAAAACAATGATTTTTTAATTGTGGAAAAAGGATTGATGTTTTAAATATTGAAGATTAATGCGAACTTTATCTGGATAGATTACTTCATTATTATATTTTATAGGATCTGATTGTAAGGTGAAAATTTCTTTTTCATTACAATACTCCATGCTTGCAGGACTGGTAATGCCCGGTTTTAATTTTAAAATTTGAGTAGCTTCTCCCTGAAGTTGATCGGCATAATCAGGAACATCAAGGCGAGGTCCGACAAAATTCATATCACCAATGAACACGTTCCATAATTCCGGAAGTTCATCCAATTTATATTTGCGGAGTTTCGCTCTCAGCGGAGTAATTCGGCTCTCACCTACTGCCGATATGGAAGAGGCATCACTACCCACTGTCATCGAACGAAATTTGTATATCGTAAACAGACGGCCATTCCTACCCACACGCTTCTGCGTATAAAAACCGGGCCTCTCGGCATTTTAATAGCGACTAACATCACTACAATCAGCAATAGAGCCACAAGCACAAAAGACCAACTAAAGATGTTATTCGATCAAAAAAAAAAATCAACATCTCAACTTACGTTTTACATAAACTAACTTTTTATAAACTCCACATATGAGATTAATACCAGTCCAGAACAAGCTTGATGTCGCATTCATTCCAATAGCCTCATGCCACAGCTTATAGTGCCAACGTATCATCGTTGAATACCCATGAGTACTGATGCTGCCCGCACTGCCTCTGCGATACTTGGCCAGACATTCATCCAATAGATAGCAATCAGCCTTATGGCAAACTTTCAGCCACATAGCATAATCATTATTTTTCTTGATATCAGCTATTTGTATCAAACCTATATGCTCGCGATCATACATCACTGTCAAGCATCCTAGCCAACAGAAGGCATACATTCCAGCCTTGGTTACATGCTTAGGTCCTGAAATATACACCCCCGTATCATGGGCATGTCCATCCATCTCGCAATAACCAGTGTATGAGAAATGATAATCATGTTTAACCATGAATATAATTTGTTTATCAAGCTTTTCTGGTGACCAAAGATCATCACTATCAAGAAAAGCAATCCACTTTCCTTGAGCACGTCTCAACGCATTATTGCGACTGACGGCCGCTCCACTATTCTTTGGGTTGCACTCATACTTGATGCGATCGTCTATTTCCGCCAAAGGCGCTACCACTTTATCAGTATTATCCGAAGAACAATCATCTTGTATCAATAATTCCCAATTTTGATACCCTTGTACTTGAACACTGTGTATTGTATCACATATAAACTGAGCACAATTCCATGTTGGCATAATTATCGATACCAATCCGTAATCTTGCATATTAATATTTTTCTTCTTCTTTTAATTTCTTAAACTGTTCAATATTTCTTGTTTTGATAACTTTTGCCGGATTACCTCCTACTATAGAATACGGAGGAACATCCTTTACGACCACAGAGCCAATAGCTACTATAGCGCCTTCTCCAATATGTACATTACCAGAGATGATAACATCAGAGCCAAGCCAAACAAAATCATCAATTACAATTTCCTTGGAAGTCACATGCTTGCCATATGGTATTCGATCTCCATAATTATAATCATGAGATCCGAGTTGCATCTTCACATTAGTTCCAGAATGGAAGTAATTACCAATCTTCACTTTGCCCCAACCTGTGATTGTCATGCCATTAAAACTGACATGATTGCCTACATCAACTTGTGAGACACTAGCAATATGAGCTATACGAGCTGCTCTAAAAGTATCTCCGCAACTATGAAGTTGTTTTCTTGTTATATAAGAGCATACCCCCTCTCTAAGGTTCCGATAGTATTTTACTAATAACAAAATATACTTTTTCATTTCTTAGAATATTTGCTTGCCAGATAGTTTTTCAACATTCTTATTAGTAAGAATATATCCATATTCTTTTAAATGGAGAAATCTTTCATTATATGTCACATCATCCATAAGCACCTTCTTGCCAGAAATGTAAGCCTGTAGCATCACTGTGGTATAACTACCCACAGCATATGTCATATTGCAGATTGAGTCTACAATTCCCACTTGCTTAGGTAATTCAATTTCATCGTCTCTAACATACTTCTTAAGAACTTCAAGGTCAGTGTATCGTGGATGAATCCTATACTTAACTGTCTTGCCTTCTTTTTTAGTAAACGCCATTGAATCTACAATACTCTTTATCTGCTCTTCATTATCAGCTGCCAGATAATATTTATAGTCAGCATAAGCCGAAGGATTAAGATGATTTTCTACATCAATTTTAAGGTTTGGCGGAACGGCTATCATAAATTGAGTTGGTTCTGCCTTTAGCCCTATCAACATATCTACATAATGCTGATCCCACACATAGCACTCGTCGAAATGGAAGAAAGCATCACGGATGTACCTCAACTTCTCGCCATGCTGCACATTGATCAGTTTTACTCCTCGATAATGGCAATAATCAGTAAGAACGGAAGAGCAGAAACTAAACTCGCAATGGGCAACAACTCTGTCTGGCTGATGCTTTGTGATCCTATTACTATAAGATGCAATCTGCATCATCACCTTCAGCACATAGAAAGGCTGTCTGAACCAGGCTATCTTCTTGATGATATAAGTTACATCAGCAGTAGTCAAACCAATACCAGAATTCCAAGCTTTGTAGTTCAGTTCATATTTGCTTGATAACTCTACAGGAATGATCTCTGGCATTCCTTTATCCTCAGCTATTGTTTCTGCCTTTGATTCAAACTTAACCTTTCTTCCCTTGAGCCACATCATAAGCATGAGGCAAGGAACTGCAAAAATGGATATCGAAAACATCAGCGCTCGTACCCACGTTGGCGAAAAGAAATCCTGACAGATATATTGCTTATAACTTCTTTCAATGTCATCCTTCGCCTCCCCAAGAGAATTCATATATGCATATTGCTCTTCAACAGGAATGTCGAATTGATGCTTGTTATACTTGTCTATCTTAAAAAGGAAACTAACTAAATTCATGAATATAATTAATTAGGGGCTTTGTAAAAAGCAATATATCTCCGAGCCATTTCATTACTATCAAAATTTCTGCTATAGTCGATAATGGCTTTCTTATTCCACTGATTCATCAAAAGTTTATCTAATCCTTCTGCGACTGATCTATCTTCACGATCCTTAACCGCAACAGCAACTTCTGGATTATAGATGTCATCAAAAGCATCAAGATCTGTAAAAGTCATACATGGAAGTCCAAAATGCATTCCTTCTATCAAACTCAACCCAAAGCCTTCAGCAATACTCAAAAGGACCACACCATAAGCTTGACTATAAAATGATGGAACATCCTCTCGATTGATATTACCACACAGAATCAAATGATCACTGAATTTTGTATTATTTATGAGCTCAACTATAGAATCATTCTCTACGTACCGCCCTAAAAATAGCACATAAGTATTTAGACGCAAATCCTCATTTATTAGTGAGAATGCACGCACTAATTGTTGCTGATTCTTATTCACGCTGATATTTCCTACATAAAGAATTATCTTTGCTGTAGTTGGAATATTATACTTTACTTTAATATCAATCATATTGTACGATACCAATTACAGTAGCGATTCGACATTGGATCTAATTCAAATTTCTTATAATGCATCTTTATTCTATCCTCATACCATTTATTATCATGTAGTTGCTTTATGCTCATCGCTACACTTTCATTATCTTTATTGACTTTACCTATAACAGCACATTCATCGTAAATATCTTCGTAAGCATCAACATCAGTAAATGTCATACAAGATAATCCGATGTGCATACCTTCGATAAGACTTAAACCAAATCCTTCAAATTTACTGATTAAGGAAACCGCATTACCTTGTTCATAATAGTGTTACACTAACTTCTTATCAACGACTCCATAACACAAAATGTTCTCGATAATTGCTCTTTTATATCAAATCATCAATACCATCATTAATCTCAAGTCTATTACCGATAAACAAAATAAATGTTTTATATTTCAAGTTTGATAGCAATAATTCAAAAGATTCAATCAACTGCTTCTGGTTTTTGCGTTCACTTATGTTGCCTACATATAATATGACTTTGAAATCATTTAGGATATTATACAAACTTCTAATATCTAATTTCCCCCCCCCCACACAGAGTTAGGAAAGGATAATGCATTATTGATAACAACAATGTTATCACTTTCATTCTTATTAAAAGATTTCAAGATTGTTTTCTTCATACCGCTGCTAATCACTGATATCTGATGCTTACCTATAACAACTTCTTGAAGAAAATCTTGCTCATATTGTTTTTCTGCTGGTTCAAGTTTTACTGTGTCACTGAAAGAGTTAAGACCATGAAGAGTATAAACCACCTTTACTCCACAACACTTGCATATATCATCCCAAATTGCCCCTGAAAAGCTGCATCCATGAACATGTACGACATCATAATGACCCTTTTTAATTATCTTTCTCACATAACCAGATATCATCCAATAATAGAACAACAGAACCATTGAAGCCTTACTCATCTTATATTTTTGTACAAGACCGATTATTAATAATACAGAAACTGAATAGAAAAATGAAATGAAAAGAGCTCTCCAATTTCTCTTTAGAAATTGGATGTTATCTTGCTTAAAATTGTTACCTATGCTGTCAGTACATAGTACATCAACTTCCTCAGTTACTGCGACAGCCTTCGCAATATCATATACCATATAGCCAAATCCCGTTTTGTTCCGAGAAAATTCTGGGCGAGACGTAATTGTCACATAAGGTGTGATCATTAACACTTTCATAGTACTGCTTATTTGCGCAAAAACAATATTTCAATAACTTGCTTAAGTAATTTTGACCTCAAACTCAAAGAGGCTAATATATATGAACCGCCTCCCACAAGTAACCCTAAAGATAATTTAATCCATGTATTCTCAATGGATACGTAATAATCAAAAACTAAGCAAGAGACAAGTAAAACTAAAGATGCTATTACAATCGTCTTAAGATTCTGTAAATATATTCTAACAGAAATTCCGTCCTTCTTGCTTGTCAACTGATACAACAGTCTAACAGAAATAAAAATAGCGGTTAAACTTGTACCTAAAGCCAGTCCTTGAATACCCAAAACAAATGGTAATGTTACGTTTAAAATAATATTAAGAATAAGTCCAATTGTTGCATTTGTTGCAGGTGTTTTAGAATCTTGTAAGGAATAAAAGACTTTTGTAAGCGTTTCACGGAAAGCCATGAACAAAATGCCTATACAATAACAACCGAGCAACGAAGAAATAAGACTGACAGCATCTTCTTTAAAGGCTCCTCTTGCAAATGCAAGTTGGATTATTTCTTCTCTAAAGCAGAATATACCAAGCATTAATGGAAGTAAAAAAAATGTATATACAGAAAGAGTAAAATTAATTCTTCTATTCAACTGCTTAAAGTCCTTCTTTGCTGATGATTCTGAATAGAGAGGATATACAATAGTTGCAATGGATGTCGTAAAGAAAGTCATCATTACACTATTGATTTTTGACGCATACCCCAATGCTGCAATAGAACCAACAAACAGAAAAGAAGCAACAACTCGATTTACAATAGCATTCAATTCTGCAATACTAATACTCCACATTATTGGAATAGATTGCTTGTATGATCTCATCATATATTCATCTTTATAATCAAAAACAAAATGGTATTTATAAACTTTGCTTGAAAGATAATATATATATGAAACAGACAACATGCTACCCAAAACCTGTCCAATGCAAGCTGCCAATATCCCCAAATTTTCATATAGGAATATCAAGAATATTATCAATGATGAGTTTAAAAGATATACTGATAAGGAAGGAGTAACAAATTTCTTGTGTACATTCAATACACCCACCATTATATTTTCAAGTAAAGAGAAAAATATTGTAGGCAATGCGAGTCTAAGTAATTTCGTGGAAAGAGCATGAGTTTCATGGCTAAAACCTGGTGCAAAAAGAGTCACTAATGGAGATGCTAGCAATTCAAATAATAAGATGAGAACGAGAGATCCAGCACCAACACATGTTAACATGTTACTAATATATTTCGAAGCCTTCTCGATTCCTTGATTATAATACAAGTCGGAATAGAAGGGGATAATAACAGAACGAACTGATACCGATACAAGTGAAAACAAAGTCACAGGTATTGTAATGGCTATAGTATAAGCATCAACATCAGCTGACACTCCAAAATATTTAGCCACAAGAGATTCCTTTATGAATGAAATGAAATATCCTATAACAAGAATAACCGAGACAAGAACTGAAGTCTTTGCAAACTTAGAAGATGACATGAAGATTTATTTATTGAGAATATCTGACAATTTAGTAGGTTTGGCTCCATGCTGCTTTGCATATCTGACAAAAGACAATAATGTCTGAAGATCTTTTGGAGAATCTCTTAGAACCCAATAATGAACATTAATTGCCATTGGAAGATTGTGAACATCACAATAATTAAACATACTCACCAAATATTCATATGAAATCAACTGGCAAGCATTCATCTCCTTATGACTATCGTATACAATTACACCGGGAAAAGGAATCTTATGTTGGTATCGAAAAATCCACCTTTTAATATAATTCATGAAATTTCGTAGTGACAACTTCTCATTAAATTTTAATGGAACAATACCTGAGAAATTGAGACCACTTAATTCTACTGCACGCAAACAGTATTTTGTAGTTTTGTTGCTTGGTGCAACAAAACACGAAATCTTATAATCAAAAAGATTAGATAGCATATTTTTATACTTGACTATCTCTTCTACAAGATCAGGCTGCCGATCACGCCACTGCATTTCGGCCAGTTTTGCACCTTCTTTTGTAAACTGATAACTATGATGTATACCATGAAGCAACACATCACACTTTCCGTCTTGTACCTTTCTTTTGACCCAACTTACAATTTCTTTATTATCACCGATATAGCGAGGAATTGTATTTCCGTTTGTATCAAGGCAAGAACCTTTTGTAGAAACATCTAATACCATTGGCACCACAGCGAATGATATAGGAAAGTCCTCAAAGTCTTTATATATATGTTCAAGGTCTTCAACTTTTGTGAAAAAATTCAAATCATCATCTCTTATTGCAAGCTTTACCATTACATGTTCGATTATTATTTTATACCTAAATGAAACCTAATCGATGCTATCAATCGGCGAAATAATGTTAAAGCAGGATATGATTTTTTCATGTATGAATAGCCTTTTTTCTTATATTCTAATTCAAAGGATTTCATACGTTCTATCTCTCGTATTTTAACATCTTCGTTTCTATTATCCAAATAGCCTTTAAGCACATTTTTCGTTTTGTCAGCATCCACTTCTAACAACTCAAGAATATCGCACTCATTAATTATTTTTGCGCCCTTTTCTGTTGATGTTATTATCACAGAAACACCATCCTTTGTATTTGTAAGTTCTGGCAATATTCTCTCCACGTCCCAAAAATCACCAATAGTAATATCTGAGTTTCTCTGCTCCTGACGATATACACAATGGAAACAACACTCACGTAACATTACATGTTGCCCGAACCAAAAATGAAATTGATTCTTCCAAGCTGGTCTTTGATATTCCTTTCCATTAGCAAATTTGTACGATACGTTCAGCTTGACATTTCCTCGTCTATCTTTGCCCCATCCTTTTGATTTACTTCTAAAATTGTATTCAATAAGTTTTGAATCATGAGTATGTTCAAGATCTTTCACAAAATCCTTCCAGACAATTGGAGAGTTTACGCCATGACAAATAATTCCACATGTTATTAACTTGTCCTGACTTGTAGATGGAATCATTTTCTTGACTGCTTCAACTTGACAAGGGGTCCCAATAAACAAAACAGTGCGATCGCTCAATATTACTTCACGAGTCTGTTTCAAGACTCCATTCAAGTTACTCTGAAGATATTTTGAACCTTTAAATTTCTGAAGATCTTCTAACAATGAGGAAATTGAATGTGACAAATTCCATTGTTCATCAAATGCTGCCCCAATTACTACCCATCCTTGTTGAATTGCGTAACGGGCTAAGGCTGTACCAACTCCTCCAGAAGTACCCTGTTTACGTTCTTCCTTATTTTTGCTCCATGAGGCATAGTAACTCTGACTGAACGAGCCTACATCCAATCTATTCAAAGACGGACATGTTTTCTGACATTTACAACATGAAATACAATTATTTTCATTTATCTTTGGAAAAGCTTGTAACCCTTCGTCTGTTTCCATAGTGATACTGTTAGTTGGACAGATATCAGCACAAGCACTACATCCTTTACATTGACTCAGAGGACAAAGTTCAACTTTATTTATCACTGCTGTCTGAAAATAATGCGTTATGTAAATACTTTCTAGCGAAATCAACAAATTCTTGACCTTTCTGATGCGCGGTACTATAATCCACAACGAAATCCCTTTTCGTTAATGATTTTAGTTTTTTTGCATTCAGAAACACATCCGACAAACCGAATCGTTCAACAAGGTTAGAAATGCGCTCATTCGCCATACCCTTAGGAACAAATAAGAAGTTACGCTCATATATGATCGAAAACGCAGAACAATGAAAAGAATTTGTGCAAACATAGGTAGCATGAGATATGAGACCTATAAAATCGGCAGGATTACCTCTATGGATATTATAATTACTATTAAACTTATCCAAGGCATTTAGATTAAAATGAACAACCTTCATTCGTGTTTCTTCTCTCAATTTCCGAACAGCCTCTACTGCATCTGGTGTAACACTAAGGAAATAACAGAAGATATAAGGCTCATCAATACAATATTTATGACTTGCTATTGAATTCCATTGTTCTTTTTTTAAAAGGAAAACAGGATCAGAAACAACTACAGGATTGTTTGCAGGAGAAAGTGTTGATACTTGAGCAAGATTTGCATTCTCTCTAATTGAAAGAAAATCAAAACGCTCAAGATAGGGTTTAATATACTGCGCCTTATCTTCTTCCCATGGATCAGCAATGCTTGGGGCATAAGCTATAATCTTAGATTTTGATTTATCTACAAAGTCAAGGAAATAGGTTAAATCCAATCTATATTTGAAATTCCAGATCTGATCACTTCCAACAATAAACGCATCTGCTTGTGGTGGATTGTTTTCTATTCGTCTTCTATCATAATTCTCTGTTGTTACAGGAATGTATTTATTGATAAACTCTCGCATCATACTCCTTTCTTTCAACTTTTGACGGAGCAAATTGACATTCAAGAGACTATAACTCAATTTGAGAAAATCCCGAAATGTTCTAGGCTTATAGAAAAATGTCCAACTTTTATCTGCTCCGATAGGACGATAATCTAAGACCTCGCAATCTACATGCTCATTCTCCTTCAAATATCGAGAAAGTGCATAGCATTGCAATTGGGCACCCATATTATTCGCATATTGCGTTGTCAATGTAAGAACTTTCATATATTGTTTTATTATTTCATTCTATTATAAAGCTTCTGCATTCCAGGTATAATATAAACGAAATGAGATAGCTTAGTAATTAGTAAATTTCGTTTAATTCGTTTCATGTCAACCTTTAGATTATCAGATGCAGAAACTAAGAATCCCTTCTCTTGATAGTCCCGAACAAATGATTCGTACCTATCATGTTTTTTGATTGACCAAGATAACTGCCCATTTCTTTTCACAAAATCTGCGTAGTCATGCGGAGTAATGTTAAGAAGGGGATTACACTGTTCTATCAACACTCCACCCTTATCAGTATTAACGCCAATCATTGAGAGACCTCCTGCATGATTAGAGATTACAATTTGCTCTTCTCTATCCCAGTAATCACCCAAGGTTATATCAGATACACGTTCTGGTCGGGTATAATGACACTGATAGCAGCTTTCGCGATAAAACAAGCCATTTAAGAAACCAGTGATGTATTCATTTCTTGGGAATTCAGAATGGTAGATTTCACTTCCGACTTTATTATAAACGAACAAACCGTATTTACTTATGCCATTTTTTTTAATTCTGAACTTCAGATCAATATTTGAAACATTTTCATTTGGCAAATAAGTATGAATGGCATCTGTAAGTATTTGCTGGCTTGGAACACCATGGCATACAACATCAAGGGTGTAGAGATTTTCCAGTGGCTTACGCATATAACTCAACAATCCCGCCACCTGACAAGGAGTTCCTACAAACAAAACTTTAAGTCCAGTTTTCAAGTCTTTTTTTATTTGAAGAAATGCATCCTCTACTGCACTCTGAACATATTTCGAACCTTTAATTTTGTCTATCTCATTTTCAGATGAAATGCGAACATGATGCACATGAGTACAGTCAATACCAGTACTACCATATACAACTCCACCTGTTCTTAGAAATAATCTAGAAAAGACAGAAGCAATACCTGCACTAGTTGAAAATTTTGCTTCATTGTTATCTACTGCAGTGGCAACATAGGCACTTCTATTCTGATGAAAAGTTGGTTGAACATTGTTAGGACAAGTATTTACACAGAGATTGCAGTTAACACAAACGTCATCATTTATCTTTGGGTATAAATGACCGTTTACACCTTTATCCATCATGATAGCCCCATGATGACAGCTGTTCATGCAAGCTGCACATCCTGTACATTGATCTTGTGGACAAATTATCATTTCGCAGAATTTAATATTGTCATCAAATACTCTTCAGATACTTTGCGTTCTGCAGTGAGCAACTCATTAGTATGTGAATAATCAATAGGCTGATAATCAATAATACCACCATTATATTCTGATTGGAATCTTTCAACGAGATCCATACGCTCGAGAATATCAACAATGCGCATATTATCCATAGCCTTTAGACCTATATGTTTCACAAAACTATAGAAAGTCTTGTGAAAGTTAATACTGAAGATTGAACCATGGAAAGAATCAGTAAGAACGACCTCTGCATTATCTATTAAACCGAGGAATTCCTTAGGACCAGCAGTCCACTGTATCGATTCTTCATGCGAGAAATCAACGTAAGATACAGGGATAAAAACTAACGGGAGAGCAAGTTGCCTAGACAGCTGATTGGCAAACGCACGATAGTATGGACGATCGCCTATAAAATAACACAAAATGTATTTTTCTTTAATCTTTGGCTTTATAGATATTTTGCGCCATTCATCAGCCGTAATCAGTAAGGTAGGGTCGATAACTGTAGTTACCTTTACAGGAGATAATTTCTTCAAAATCTCAGTACCATAACGTTCACGACAAGAAACGAACTGATATTTTTGGAGGCGTTCTTTTATATAACTACGCTCGGCTTCTGTAAAGGATGCCACGCCTATACTTGGAGCATAAGCAGCTCTGATAGAACTAGAAATGGCAAACGTAAGAAACAAAGAATCCCGAAAACCAATTTTGGGGCTCCACGTTTGATCGGAGCCTGTGAAATAGATATCATATGAAGGTGGATTCTGAATCAAATCAGCAGTGGAAGGATACGTTTTTTTACTTAAATGACATTCATTTTTAGCGAAACTATCGAATGCGGGACGTTTTAAAAGCATTTCCTGCTTGTACCGAGTAAGTTTCTGAACGCGATTAAATTCTTTAAAATACACAAACAAGCGAGTAATACGTATCTTTAGCAATCCCCATCTAGACAGTTTTTTCTCTCCATAACGGCAGTCAATAATTTCAGCCTGAAAATTTCCATTACCAAACTTGTCTAATGCTCGATGTAGTGCATAGCCCTGAAGCATTGTTCCATAGTTATAATAATAGAAATATGTAATAATACCTATCTTTTTCATTCTTATTTCTCAAATAACTTCTTATTCATTACAACTGATAACAAAAAAATTGTGGTAAATGCATAAACCTCTCCTACACCATATCCACTAGAGAAAAGTACTGTATATAAAGAAAATATAAGCGGTAGGGTAAGCCTACTTCTTTTCACAAGTTTCCAGTAAACAAAGAGATATAATCCCAAACCAATTAGACCGTATTTAAGTATCATAAGCCAGAATGTTGAAATAAAGACATTGTTGTCTTTGAAAGTCACCATGCGAGCTCGTTCTTTACAATATTCATATGGATTTGGATAGAACGCACCTACAACAAACTCCCTTGCTTCCATAGTGCCTACCGCATTTGGACCATCCACAATACGTCTAGTTGCTTCAATATCGGTATTCTCCAATTTATTCATGCCAAATTCAAAAGTAGAAACACGAGTTAGAGTAAGATACATTCCCACACCTAATAAAACAACAACAATACTTGCTCCCACACCTACTTTTTGTGTGGCTAAATAAACTGTCAACACGACGAATGATATTAATATTCCTGTCGTAGACGTCGTCAAAAAGACTGAAAGAATCATTATTGCAGTCCAAAAATATTTTTTCCTCATTAAAGACAATGATACTGGCACTAATATAAACGCAACAAAAGATGCAGGTTCCATGAAAAATGAAGATGGTCTAAGCTGTTCTCGATCTAATCTATCCTGGGGCAATTCAAATCCAGGAATATCAATTGGATGAACCTTAATTCCAGCAGAAACATATTGCCATTGGTATAATAATCCAATGATACTAATAACTGCTATCAAATTCAATGAACCCACTAGTTTTTCCATTCTTAGTTTAGGGTACACGAAAAAAATACCTACAAATAAAATAATCTGATGAAATAATGCATTTATGTTACCTCCTATTAATAAGAAAAAGAAATCATGAAGTACAATATAGATAGCGAGAATCAATAATGGATTATTATTTTTTGGCGAATTATTAATTTTAGGAGTAAAAAATGCGAATACTATCAAGATAGGCCAAAGAATATAAGACACCTGAGTCCCCATAAAAAAACGGCCTGTTAGCATCGGTAAAATAGCAAACAGCAATTCTAAGAAACCAACATTCTTTAATTCAAGATAGTCAATGATGTTTAGTATTTTCTTTAACATCTATCTTTTATGAAATTAACAAAAATGATTAATGTAATTATTTAATCCCACTTCATATGCTTAACAATCTCCTTCGCCTTCTGATACTCCTGAGGATTACCTATGTCAATCCAGGTACCATTGAGCGGAAAGCGAACGACCTTATAGTCATTCTTCATGAGAAACTCCATGAAGTCTGTGGCATTGAAAAACTCACCTTGAGGAATGAGATTCAAGAGCTCACGCTTGATGAGATAGATTCCTGTATTGGCATAATAGTTATAGGTAGGCTTTTCTAGCACACCCTTCACATTACGACCTTCAAGATCCAGGATTCCATAAGGAACAGAGATGGCATAAGGAACAGCAGCTATACTCATGTCTGCATTATGCTCCTTGAAATGAATATAGAACTCCTCAAGATTGAGATCTGTAATGGCGTCACTATTCATGAGGAGAACGGTATCATTCTTAAAGTTTTCTACATAGATAATGCTTCCAATAGTTCCCAAAAACTTTGGTTCTCTTACGGTCTTTACTTGAACATCACCTATAGGTTCTGCAAAATGCTCCTCTATCTGCTCTTTGAGATAGTTTACTGTGACAGATATATTCTTAACTCCAAAGGAAATAATATGCTCCACTATGAAATCAATAATTGGCTTGCCTTGCATCTTCAGCAATGGCTTGGGAGTCTTCTCTGTCAAAGGACGAAGACGCTCACCTTTACCACCTGCCATGAGTACTGCATCGATAGGCAACTTAGTGCGATACTTGTCGAGGTTGATGATCTCAACGATATGATCCAACTTATCGAGGATAGGAACAAGCTTCATCTTGAGTTTCTTTTGTTCACGGATATGAGCAACATCATCGTTCACGCCCTGGTGAAGGTAGTTGAAGTTGCAATGCATCACCTTGTCGAGGGTATCGTTCACACTCCCTCCAGAAATTAACGCTCTTCGAGCATCACCATCGGTAAGGGTACCGACCATCTGCCCCTGCTCATTAACAACAAAAAGAACAAGAGGTCCTGTTCCTATTTTATTGATCTGCTTGAGTGCATCAAACAAAGTCATGTTTTCTAATATTAAATGCTTGTCATCTATCATAGCTCAACAAGTTTATCGTTTAACATTATTTCTGCAATCTTCCAATCAAGCATATTGTCAAGATCAACAGAATGAATTTCGTCCATTACATATTTTCGAATTCTAGTCATACCACAAAGGCCTTTAGCCTTTAACTGCCCAGGATTGATGACATAAACTGCGCCATTCTGTTGCCATACGCAAGGAGCATCCTGGCGTCTCTCGATAGTGCCATCGCCCTTGCTGATAGAGAGCAAGCCCTCAGCATTATCCTCGAAACTATCATAATAAGGATTGCACTTTGCTGGCATCACAGATGTCACCATATCAATGCTATCATCATAGATTTTTACTGACTCGATCACATCTTCTGCTCTTCGGAAAGGAGATGTTGCCTGTAGCAAAATAATGACATCTATCTTGCGGCCTTGATTCTCATAGAAGTCAAGAGTATGGAGGAGTACGCCATTAGTGCCGGCATTGTCAGTGGCCAATGAATCTGGACGTTTGAAAGGAACCTTCAAACCGTAATCTTCTACCACCTTGATTATGGCATCATCATCGGTAGATACACAGATATTTTCATCAGTAGTGAACTTGCGAGCCACATCTATGGCATAGCAAATGAGTGGTTTACCACCAAGTTCCTTGATGTTCTTATGAGGAATACCTTTGCTGCCTCCGCGAGCAGGTATGATAACTAATGGATTCATTTTAGCAAATCTTAATTGGTTCATCGATATCGAAATCATAGAGGGCATTAGTGCCTACAATCATATCCCAATGAGCTGCAGGAATGCCAATTCCTGCACGCTTGATGGTGAGATTGTCAGCATTAAGCAAATCACCCTTCTTTACAGGAGTCTTAGCTACAATAGATTTCAACACGGCTTTAGAAATTTCCACTTCACTCTTGTTTGGTCGCTTGATGCCATCACCCAAAGCAACCTCAATATTACGTATGCACTCCGCCATATATTTCAGTTCTGATGGCTCAAGGGATGCCTTGTGATCAGGACCTTCCATATTGCGATTGAGTGTAAAATGCTTCTCAATAATCTCTGCACCCATTGCTACAGCAGCAATAGGGATCTCTGTACCCATGGTATGATCAGAATATCCCACCTTGCACTTAAAAGCCTCCCTCATTGTCTGCATCGCACGAAGATTTACCTCATTCTTTAGGCAAGGATAGTTTGTGGTGCAATGCAGAAGTGAAACCTCTGGAGCACCAGCGGCAAGGAGCGTATCATATGCAGTAGCAACCTGAGCCAATGTAGCCATGCCTGTAGAAAGGATGATTGGCTTGCTGTAAGATGCCATCTGACGAAGATAATGGATATTGGTTACCTCTCCAGAGCCAATCTTGATCAATGGCAAATGAAGTTCATCCATGAGGAATGCAAGACTGTATTCCTCATCTGGAGTAGAGAGGAAATCTATATCTATTTCTTCACAATGCTTCTTGACCAACTTGAAGTCGTCATAAGAGAGCTCGAGTTTCTTGAGCATGTCAAACTGACTCTCCTCAGCATCATGTGTATTCTCTGACTGATAAATAGCCTTCTCTGCTTTACGAGTAACAATCTTCTCTGTCTGCCAAGTCTGGAATTTTACACAATCCACACCAGCCTCTTTGGCTGCATCACAGAGTTTGTAAGCAAGATCAAGGCTACCATTGTGATTTACACCAGCTTCAGCAATGATATATGTTTTGCTCATATTCTTAATATTTATATTTCAAAAGCATATGCTTACACTTTTCTACCTTATCAGGATTAGCAGCTTCCCATTCCTTGCAGATCTCATTATAAAGAGTTTCGTTAAAAATCAACTTACCCAATGAGAACTGATATTCATGCTTGGAGAACTTGCGCTTATACTGATAAAGCAAATTGTTTTCATCACCATTGGTACCACCACCAAGATGAAAATATGACACTCCTCTCTTGATGAGTTCCTTGACTGCACCCCAAAGCAAAAAATTGTTAGGTGATAATTTTAATGCAGAAATATCGCTTCCTGCCAAATGATAATGGCCATAAGGCAACTGATAGAAAATGATGGCACCAGCAACTACTTTATCTTCATATTTTACAATGCTCAAGAAGAGGTTCTTAATGGTGTTCTGTAGCTGTTCATAGTACTTTGGCTCGAAATAATAGTAGCCATCAGCACCAAGCTTATCCATGGTGGAATTGTAGAGTGCCTCAAATTCCTTGAGGTAGGTAAAGTCGTTATCGACAATAAACTCAAGGCCATTCTTACCACCTTTCTTGATGACATTGCGATTCTTGGTATGAATCTCGTTCATCCATGTAGCCTCTTCTCCACCAGTGAGATCGACAGCAATCGTCTTGCGATCGGGAATCAATCGACCAACCTTATCGAAACTATCCCAATTGGCAAGTACAGGATGGAAACGAACAAAACCACAAATATAGTTTTCTTCAACAGCTTTCTCCATCATTGCCTGAAGAGCAGAGGTCATGAAATCCTCATCATGATTGTTTGATACAGGACCTCCATAACCATAAGCAGTTTCAAAGTCAAAGCATGTCTTTCCCTTATACTCGAAGGCACGTCTAAGGAATGGGAAAAGAAATACGCTGTCACCATCTTGATAAACGAAACAAAATGCCTTTTCTCTCTCTGTTTCATATAGCCTCACATATTCCTCGCGGAAATACAAATCTTTAAGTTCCGCTGGTATGAAGTCAAGATATTGATTCCATCGTTCTGTATATTCTATCATTTACTGATTTTTCAAGAAGTTCAAGGATATACTCCATATCTTTGTTGGTATATCTTTGATCTACAATAATTGATAATTCGTGTGCAGCCATTTCTGCACCTTTTTTCACATTCATGCCTTCAAGCGGCCAGTGAACTGGGCAAAATACATTATGCTGAAACATATATTTGCGAACTTTGTTTCTGTCCTCCAGATAAATAGGGACAAATAAAGGGAAGTGTTCTTCTGAAACTGGAAGAATAGAAGCAATGCCCAAAGACTCTAAGCCATTGAGAATGGTTCGGGCATTGCGCTTGCGAATGATACCCAAACGATTGGTATCAAGCTTTGAGAGAATCTCGCTCGACATTTCGCTCATGCCTGAAGCTATCTCTGCATCGATCATGTCCTCACCCTTCTCAAACATAGAGAGGTAAACCTCATCATCGTAATATTCTGGCTGGCGAAGAGATTTCAAGATGCTGCCAGCCAACTTGTACTGATGAAACTTGTTGTGGGTTGTTACATTGCTAAGAGCATTTTCTGTCTTTACTAATCCACCATCGGGGCATGCCAAAGTCTTACGCAAAGATGTGAATTTATAGTTAGCGTCATTCTGAGGTTTGAGGAATTCATAGTATGCCTGTACATCATCCTCAATGATGACCGCATCCTGGTTCAATGAACGGACGTAAGCAATCTGAGAAGAGAGATCCTTCAATCCAAAATAATTGATAAGCAGAACTGCGCACTTCTCGTCATACTGATTAGCAAAAGCCTTCTCGTCAAGTTCGAGCGCTGCATTCAGATTGTAGAATACGACTTCCAGTTCTGCTTCCTTAGCTGCCAACAGAATAGACGAACAAAGGTAATCAGGGAAGAGCACCTTTGATACACCATAGCGCTCCTTGCCGTCAAATAGGATGTAATAAAGAGCCGAACGACCAGAAGCGTACTTGTAAATACCTTCTAACTGACTATAATTGGGCTGGCGATATTTAAGGCCTTGAATGTCAACATCAAACTCGCCACCAATGATTTCATGTATATCTTCCATAGAGATGATCTTCAATGTGTTTGACAATCTTTTCAGCTGTATGGCCATTACCATAGAAATTGTCCTTAATCTTTTCTGAAGCGCTTTCTATGTTTTTCCAAGCATTGCGGATAGCGTCAATATTATTATCTACCTGATGCACATTCTTGCAGATGTGGCGACCTGTCTGGCGATTGCCAATATTGATAACAGATACACCCAACCAAGGAGCTTCTACAATACCGCTTGACGAATTTCCAAGAACTGCATAACATTCGTTCATGAAGCTAAGATAACGCATCTGACCTAATGAAGGAT
>CAZNMO010000082.1:0-15371 GCA_964574195.1 uncultured Clostridiaceae bacterium
TTCTCACTTTTCTCAAGCTCATGGAGGATCCTTTTATATTTGGCATTTGAAATAAAAAGAAAGGCAATTATCGTAAGGTGAATAAGAATAATAGTATAACCTATAAAATATGGTATAAGAGGATTGCTGAAAAGGGTATTGAAACTAACTAAGACTTGTTCCAATATTATACACTCCCTGCTGTATGTTCTGCCGCATTATATAGATTAATTAGTAGTATCGACCTACCGTTATGATAATTACAGTACTATAGACCTACGGAATTATATTATTCGACATTAAATCAATACTTCCTCTATTTTAGGAAAAAATGTAACGATCATAAAATGGGAGGAAGGCTGTCATACAACCTTCCTCCTTATTTACTCACTATTCTACAGGGATACTGTTGATCCCCGCCGGTGACTTCCCTTTGGCCTCTTTTGCCGTATCTATGCCTTCCGCACCCTCATTCAATGCCTCAATGACGATCCTTCCCAAGCTTCGTATTCCTCCTGATAGCTCCGGGGGAAGCTGCTCAAGAACAGCTCCTGCAGCTTTTAGCTTTAACCTTATAAGCTCCTTTATCAGTTTCTCATTCACTTTTTTCACCCCCAAACCATATTTTGAGCAGATCCTCTTCAAACTTTGCCCTTTTGACCGAGAAATCCAATAAGGTTCTGGGAAGTGTAATATTCCGCTTCACACTACCTGCTTTGATGATAAGCTGATCACCCTTCTGGTTTAGAGAAAGCTCCTCCTTATCAGTAAAGGGCATAGGTATAGCAAGGATATAGTCATCTCCATCTTTGTGCACCGCCTGGGCTCTTCCATTGTACTTAATACTTACCGGATCTTCGTCCTGGAATACTTCCTTGGCCATCCGTTCAAGCATCGGCATTCCTACGACCTCAGTCTCAAAAAGTGGAGCATAGTATATGGGTATTGGAGAAAAGCTTTCCATTATCTCCTGTCTGTATTTCTTCTGAATATCCTTCCAAACCTTGAAATAAGCATCTGTTACATTATCAGGTATCACCCTGTTGACAACAACAGCATCCACATTAAAGTCATATATATTCAGATAAGTAAAGCTTCGCTGTGCTTCCTTTATGACCATCTTCTCCGGATTCACAACTATCCTGATGCTGGTCGTCTGCCTGTCTGAGAATATTTGCTTCATCTCATCCAGCTGATAATACATGCTATCGATCTCATCAAGTACCTGGGTTGAAGGCATAGGTACCTTCAGCAAGGACTCCGCAACAGGCCCCACGACCTTTATAGCCTTTCGCTTAAGAGGGAAGAGCTTTTCCATCCACCATCTGAGCATTTCCGGGAAGCTTAGCAGCGCGAGCGTTTCCCCTGTAGGCGCACAGTCAATAATTATGACCTCGAATCTGCCTTCCTTATAATATTTCAGAATACGCAGCAGGCTCAGCAGATCCTCCATGCCCGGAAAAACCGTCAATTCCTGTGTGGTTATATCCTTTACCGCCTTGGCTGTAAAAAGCTCTGTCAGGTATTTCTGGACCTTTCCCCAGCCTTCCTCCACTTCGTGGATAGAATCTATTTCCTGAGCCCAGAGGTTGCTTCGGATTTCCTGCGGCTCGTTGGAAAGTTTTATATCAAAGGAATCCCCGAGACTATGAGCCGGGTCGGTACTGACTACCAGGGTCTTCTTCCCCTCCATGGCACTTGTGACCGCTGTGGCAGCGGCTATACTTGTTTTTCCGACTCCACCCTTGCCTGTATATAATATTATCCTCATTTCTTGTCCTCCTCATATTCTATATACTAAAGTTTTTATTTCCCTTCACGAATACTACGTTACCCGAAGTACTTTGCCGAAAAAGACGCCCAGATTATGGGCGGCTATTCTATTTTTATTGTCTTGACTATCTGATCCTTCGTGTTTTCCTGTACTTCCCTGCTCATCTTTTTCTGTAGGTTTCCCAGCATTTTATATATAATACTTGTCAAAAACCTTTTCTCATCCTCAGTAAGCTCCTCAACCGCTATATTGATGTAGCCAAGCAGCATATCTTTCAAGTCTCTGACCAATTGTGACCCTTTATCAGTAAGTGTGAGTATAACGATCCGCCTGTCAGATTCACTTCGCTGCCTGCTGATGCACCCGCTCCTTACAAGCCTGTCAGCTATTCCCGTTGCGGTACTCATGGGGGATTTGATATATTCGACCAGCTCTGTCATTGTAAGCTCTTTCCTCCGGTCAAGGTAAAGCAGGGTAAAAATCTCAGACTTGGAGAATTTCAGATCCAGCTCTATCCATTCATCAAAGGAGAAGACCTTCATTACATTGTCAATGACAGTATCAATTATATTATCCAAATCAAACACTATTTCATCCTCCGAATATTTCGCATTTCGAAATACTTTAATATTATCTTATTCTTCACCATTAGTTTTGTCAATAGTTCTATAAAAATATTTAAACTGAGTTTTGCGGAACATCTGAAGAATATGACGTGAGAGATGAGCAGAAGGCAAAAGTTTCTTCGCTGCGCTCAGAATGATACTTATCTGTCATCCTGAGCGCTAGCGAAGGATCTTGACCCTTAGAGAGCGACAGTTGACAATTACGCCGCATCCTTATGCTGATCTGCTTGCAAATCCTATTTGAAGTACTGCACTATTGACCGTGCCAGGCTTTGCGCCAGCTCCGTCTGCTGCTGCTCGTCAATGAGCCATTCAAATTCATAGGGGTTCGGCACAAATCCACTTTCAACGAGGATGGATGGCGTCCAGGTTCCTCTAGTCACATAGAAATTCTTCCTGTGAAGGCCTTTGCTCGTTCTGTTCAGCTCATTCAAGGTGTTTTTGAAGACCAGGTCTGCCAGAGGCTTTGCCAGTTCCTCCCTGTAGAATGCAGAAAACCCATCTACTTTGGCCATATCAACATTATCCTCCATGCTGTTGGAGTGGATCGATACAAACATATCGGGTTTGGCATTCCTTGAGGCTACAAGGCGTTCCTCCAGAGACAGATTGGCATCCTCTGTCCTTGTCATCAGGACTCTTGCACCCTGCTTTTCCAGCTCTGACTTAAGCTTCAGCGCTATATTCAAATTGATGGTTTTTTCGGGGTAGCCCGCTCCCAATGGCCCGGTAGTTCCGTTATCACTTCCCCCGTGTCCCGGGTCCAGCATTATTGAAATTCCCGAAAGGGGCATTATGCCGTCGTTGGCTCTCACAGGTCTTCTTATATACAATACAATTCCGTCATCTGTTTTCTGGATATAATAACCGCTTATACTCTGTTTATCCTTCAATGTAAGGTTAAAGCCAGTATTGCTGCCGTTCTTGGCTATAACAGCCGAAGTGAAGGGCGAATTATATGGCAGCTGCAGCTGAACTGACTTATACCCTGCCGCCACGTCAAGCTTCAGCGCGCTTCCGTCAAATCCGGCTATCGCTGCTGCAGGACTCTTTGTTTTCAACTCCAGGGAATCCCACCAATCTCCGGTAATGTATCTGGCATTGTTTATATAAACAGATGTCTGGGCTTTGGCAGAGGCCAGCGATACATCCTCTGTCTTTACCCACTGGCCAAGGGACAGTCGAACATATCCCCCGGATATTGCCGTTGCGGAATCCACCATCCCTTTATAAAGCTCTGCCGCTGCACCATCAGAAGAAGTAGGTGCAGTATATGCATTTATGATGTCCTTTTCCACCTTGGCATAGAAGGGGGAGGCCTTCATTATTACGCCTATTTTCCCTGCCGCCTTGTAGCTCTTGGTTGTTCCCTTGTAATCCATTATGTATATGGGCTCACCCAGGTCTATGTTCCTCGGGGTACCCTTATATTCAGGTATGGTATATCCATAGGTAAAGGTATCTGCATACAAGCCTTCCGGTGCAGACTTACCCGACGGCTTCATCACATAGCTCCTGCCGCCCAGCTTCACTGTTACCTTGGAGCCGTAAGGTGCTTTGCAGGTGAGGGTTATCTTTTCACCCGGATTCCAGGATTCCTGGCTCTTGGGAAAAACAGAAGCCGGTATTATCTCTGCCTTATCCATCTTGGAAAGGCCTTCGACGGCTGCTTTCCTATGTATGATCCTGGTTGTGGAGAAGCCTTCCTGAGTGAAGGTAAAGGTATTTAAGCCTTCTGCCAGTGGCACCAACACTCCAAAATATCCCAGGGCAGATCTTTTTTCCACAGGGGTCCCGTTAAGATAAAGCGGCTTTGCCGGGTCTGAAGCCCCGTTCAGGTAATAGCTTTCAAAGGCAGTTGTTATATCCTCTGCAGGACGTGACACTGTCACAGCAGGTGACACTCCAGGGCTGGCCATTTCCGCATAGGCATTCTTTATGGCATTGCTCAGCTGAGGACTGTTGCTCAAGGACTTGCTGCTGAAAAAAATGCTTCCCTTTACTTCCTTGTTTTGAGAATTCAGCTGAAGCTGCTTCTCAATCTCGGCTGAACCGCACCATGGGCTTTTAGTGTCTGCACTTCCTGCTTTGTAGGCTGCCTGCCCTATATACAGCTCAACACCGGTGCCCGCAGTGACACCAGTCCACCATTGGAGCAGCTTGCTGTAATCGGCCAGTTCATAACCTATATGCCAGTATATCTGTGGCGCTATATAATCCAACAGGCCATCCTTGACCCACTTTCTGGTATCCGCATATTGGTCATAATAGGACTGTGTCCCTCTTGTATCGCTTCCCAGCTTGTTGGCGCTTTTGTTCGCCCATATGCCGAAGGGGCTCACACCGAAGCTAACAGTCTCTCCGGTCTCTTTTATCGCCTTAGAAAGGTCACTTATCAGCATATTTACATTTGCCCTGCGCCAGTCGTCTTTACTGCTGTAACCCTTCCCGTATTTTGCGTAAGCAGCCTTATCGTCAAAATCCTTACCAGGATAGAAATAGTCATCCAGATGTATACCGTCAATATCATAATTCTTAATAAGCTCAAGTACCCCGTCCTTCACCATGTTTCTTACCTCAGGTATGCCCGGATTATAGTAAAGGTTGCCGTCGCTGTATTTTACCACCCACTCCGGCTTCAGCCTTGCGGGATTTGTGGCAGCAAGGGAAGCTATATCATGCTTGGGCTCCTTGGGGGTCTTCTTTGTGATCCTGTATGGATTGATCCATGCATGAAGCTCCAGCCCCCTTTTATGAGCTTCGGTAACCCAGAAGCCCAACGGATCAAACCCATTGTCAGGGGCGAGCCCCTGTCTGCCCGTAAGATACTTGGACCATGGAAACAGCTTCGACTTGTAGATGGCATCTGATGCCGGCCTGACCTGGAGAAAAACAGCATTCAGTCCCAAGGCTTCGGCATTGTCCAGTATTTTGACCGCCTCCTCCTTCAGCACCTGCGGATCTGTAATAGCCTTGGTCGGGTAGTCTATGTTTGCAACTACTGCGACCCATACTCCTCTAAGCTCCTTTTCCTCTGTGTCGTACGAGCCCGCAGAAACGGAAAAAACAGGCATGGCAAAAGTAAGTACAAGTAGAAAAATCAGGATTCTTGAAAATTGCTTCATAATTTACTCCTTATTGATTGGATTTTGTAATATGTATGTATTGGTATTTCTACAAGTATATTCAAATGCCCTGCCTCCTGGGTGTTTTTTAATAGAATTGTAATAATAAGTCTTTTACGCCTCTAAAGGTGTTTATATTGCAGATATTTTAAACATAATAATACCTAAGGCTTCCATAAAGGAACACTGCCGGAATATCTCTTCAGAGGTGGTTCAATGAGAAAGAAAAGATACTTTCAGAAGGTTTACAAACAGGATGAGGCAAGCAAAGCCTATATGATCGAGGTATCCCTGGATACCTATGATGAAATATATGATGACTGGGATCCTTCTCCCTTCAAAAAACGGGATATAGAAGACGAATTCAATGATTTTGTAGTAAACGCATCCCAGGACATCCCCCTCAACTTTGATATAGTCATTGTGCTTTACCTGCCCTTGTCCAGAAAGGATGCCCAGAAGGAAACGGCTTTGGTCTCAGCCTACAAGAATTATTACGCCTATGCATTGGCCAGACTTGACAAGGCACGAGCCAACCTTTACAAAAAGATCCTTTACTATCTCGTATTCTCATTTATACTTCTGAGTATCGGCTCATTTTTCTTTCAAGAAGGCGAAAACCTTTTGCTGAATGTATTACGTGAGGGTATCTTCATCGGAGGCTGGGTATTCCTGTGGGAGTTCTTCACTGATGTTTTTATAGTCAGAAGGGAGCTGCAGGATGAATATGGCTTGTACAGGAGACTTTATCAGTCTGATATCAGATTCATATACCTGGATTAAACAGCCGGTCTGTTCATTTGTACCGGCTGTTTTTTTTCTGGCTCATTGACAGTATCCTTCCATTGTTATACATTTATTATATAGAGCGAGTGCTCGCTCTATATAATATTGCATATCATATATCAGCACTCAATTTTTATACACATCATTTTTATATCTACAGCCCGGACCAGGAAAATCAAATATGGAAGGGGGATTCTCAATGAAAGACCAATTGACCATGTCCTACATCAATCTTCATGCACTTCTTCAAAATATGGAGGAATTGGTGGAAATGGATATGGCAGCTGCCTCACTTGTGAGAAACACAAGTATTGCCGTGCAGTTCAACATCAAGGGAGGGCCCGAAGCTTTACTGTCCTTTGATAAGGGCAGGTGCCGCCTGCAAAACAGCAAAGGCCCATGCGAAATCCTGCTCTATTTTACCTCCCCGGAGCATCTTAACAGGATGTTTGAGGGAAAAGCAAATCCCATACCCCTGAAAGGGCTTACCAAAACAAGCTTCCTGAAAAATGAGTTCACAAGGCTTACCGAACGTCTTACCTACTACCTCAAACCTACCGACGAGCTTCTTAAAGACCCTGATTACCTGAAGATCAATACCATACTGACAGCCCAGACAGCCTTTTTTGCCCTGGCTGAAATAGGAAACAACGACAGGATAGGCAAGCTGAATGCGTCAAGAATACCTGACGGCGACATCAATGTAATTGTGCAGGACGGAGGCCCTTCCCTCAATATTAAGGCAAATAACGGCCGGTTGGAAGCCCTAAAGGGTGCCAGCGCAAGCCCCCGTGCTGTGATGAGCTTCAAAAATCTTCAAACTGCCAATGCCATGCTTAATGGAAAAATCGATGCATATACCTGTATAGCTACAGGGGATGTGGAGCTAAAAGGCTTCATCCCGATGCTGGACTCCATGAACAAGCTGCTTTCCCAAGTTCCTGAGTATCTGAAATAAGGAGGGCTGTAATATGAATACCTATAATTACGAAAAGAACCAGGAGCAGTTCAGACGTGCCCTTAAGGTCATACCTACCGGGGTTTACGGCCATCTGGGCCCCGCAGAGGGCTGCTTCATTCCTCCAAGTGCGTATCCATTCTTTTCAGAGCGCGCAAAGGGCGCATATTTCTGGGATGTGGATGGGAACCGCTTTATCGACTATATGTGTGCCTATGGTCCCAATGTACTGGGTTATAACGATGAGGATGTGGATGCAGCGGCTGAAGCCCAGGCCAGATCCGGCAATTGTGTAACTGCTCCTTCCACCAGAATGATAGATCTTGCAGAGCTTATGGTTGACACCGTGGCAATGGCCGACTGGGCTTTCTTTGCAAAAAACGGTGGTGATGTCACCAGCTTCGCCTTAATGGTCGCAAAAGCGGCTACAGGGAGAAAAAAGACCATCCTTGTGAAGGGAAACTACCACGGAGTTGCCCCCTGGACTCAGAAGCTGGGTTATCCCGGCATTGCCGAGGAGGATGTCTCGAATAATCTGTATGTGGACTGGAATGATTACGAGCAGGTGGAAAACCTGGTAAAAGCCCACCCTGGGGAAATTGCCTGCTTCATGTCAACACCCTACTACCATCCGGTCTTTGCCGACAATGAAATGCCTGCTCCAGGCTACTGGCAAAAGATCAGAAAACTCTGCACCGATAACGGTATAGTTTTGGCAATAGACGATGTACGCTGCGGCTTCCGCCTTGACCTGGAAGGCTCCGACCACTATTTTGGCTTCAAGGCGGATCTGATGTGCTTTTGCAAGGCCATAGCCAACGGCTGGAATGTATCCGCACTTTGCGGCACCGATGCCCTCAGGGATGCTGCAAGCTCGGTAATGTATACCGGAAGCTACTGGTTGTCGGCAGTGCCTCTGGCCGCAGGGGTGGCATGTATCAATAAGCTCAGGAAGCTGAATGCTCCCAGACAGCTTCTTGATATGGGTAAAAAGCTCACTGACGGACTTGTAGAAGCGGCCAGGCTCAACGGCTTTAACCTGAAAGTCACCGGAGCCCCCTCCATGTGGTACATGAGGCTGGCAGACGATGACTCCCTCATGCTTCATCAGCAGTGGGTCGCCGGGTGTGTACAAAGAGGGGCCTTTTTCACCAACCATCACAATCTGTTTATGTGCTGTGCCATGACTGACGAGGATATAAAGCATACTCTTGATATTGCGGAGGACTCTTTCAAGTCCATGAAAGGAAGGTTATGATCATGACTATAAGCAGAGAGGAGTTGCTGTCCCTGGAGGCCAAAGCCCATGAGCTCAGAAACCTTTGCGTTGATACTGTCATGTGGGCAGGCGCCGGCCATATAGGAGGAGCCATGAGCTCCATGGATATAATGACACTTCTATATCACAAGTATATGAGGATAGACCCCAAAAGGCCGGACTGGCCGGACAGGGACAGATTCATACTCAGCAAAGGCCATGTTGGTGTAGGCTATGCTCCTGTTCTGGCCGATAAAGGCTATTTTGACAGGGAACTTCTTAAGGAATATAACCACACCGGTTCCCCCCTGGGCATGCACTTGGATTCTCTGAAGGTGCCTGGCGTTGATGCATCCACCGGCTCCTTGGGTCATGGTCTTCCTATAGCGGTCGGAATGGCGCTGTCAGCACGGCTGCAAGGCAAGGACTATGTCACCTACTGCCTGCTGGGGGATGGAGAGTGTGACGAAGGCTCAGTATGGGAAGCTGCCATGTCCGCTGCGCATTACAAGGTCACTAATCTCGTCACCATAGTAGACCGAAACAGATGTATGATCGACGGGCGAACTGAGGACGTAATGGGACTTGAGCCTTTTGCCGACAAGTGGAAAGCCTTCGGCTTCATTGTCAAGGAGGTCAATGGACACAGCTTCAAGGAACTGTCTGAAGCCTTTGACTATGCTTTTTCTGAAGCTTCGGCCCCGGTCCTTGTTCTTGCAAATACCTTAAAAGGCTGTGGAATAGATTTCATGGAGGATGATTACCGTTGGCACTATGGCGGCCTGGATAGTGAAAAAATAGGGCAGTGCCGTGAAAGCCTCTCAAGATACTATGAAAAACGGTGTAAAGGAGTGTAGGAAATGGGCGGGATGACATATACGATGATCGAGACCTCAAGCCTGTCAACAGCCGAACTGTATGGTCAGGTGCTATGTGACATGGCAAAGGTACACCCTGATATTGTTGCCCTTTCGGCTGATCTGGCCAAATCTACGAAAATTGGTATTTTCGGTGAAAAATACCCCGACAGGTTCTTCAATGTGGGAATAGCTGAACAGAACATGTTTGGCATAGCTGCAGGCATGGCTAAAACAGGACTGGTGCCCTTTGCCTCCACCTTCGCCATATTTACCTCCATGAGAGGCCTGGACCAGGTCCATACCGACATATGCTACCAGAACCTGAATGTGAAGATGATCGGCACCCATGCCGGGCTTTCCTTTGGCCAGGCCGGCTCCACCCATCATTGCACCGAGGATATATCAATAATGAGGACCATGGCCAACTGCAAGGTAATAGTACCTGCCGACGGCATGGAAACGGCCAATGCCATTCAGGCGGCCTATGAGACCCCCGGACCCGTATATATAAGGATAAACAGGGGCTTTGACCGGAAGCTTTATCAGGACACAAATTACGGCTTTGAGATAGGCAAGGCTGTTCAGCTGGCCGAGGGCACAGATATCACAATAATAGCCTGCGGCTCCTGTGTCTTTCAGGCGGTGGAAGCTGCTAGAATATTGGATTCGGTAGATGGCATAAAAACAAGAGTATTGGATATGCATACGATAAAACCCATTGACAAAGAGGCGATCCTTAAGGCAGTTCATGAAACCAGAAGGATAATAACAGTCGAAGATCACAACATTATCGGCGGGCTTGGTAGCGCAGTTGCAGAAGTCATGGCGGAAAGTGGAAAAGCCTGTGCCTTCATGAGACTTGGTATCCCGGACATATTTTCTATGATCGGACTCCATGAGGATCTGATGTCCCATTACAAGTTAGATACCAATGGGATCCTGGAAAATGTCCGGGCTTTGATGGGAAGGGACTTTGAGACCGATGAAAATTGGGATGACGAGGTGTAAATTATGGAAGCAGTTGAAGAGTTGTATGGCAGCAAGATCATACTTAATTCAGTATTGCCGCTTGTAAAAGTGGTAGTAGACAGCACCCCAAGACTTTCTAACCAATTCGCATATAAGACCGCTACAATACAGGTAAGTGCTGTCCGCACGTCCGGAAAGGCTGCAACCCACTTCGATATACGGGATGGTATATGGACAGTATGCCCAGGCGCAGCGGATAAGTCAGATCTGGAGCTTGAATTTCAAAGCCTTGCGGCGTTGAATGCCTTCTTTTCCGGAAAAAGCAAAAAGCTGCCCAGTATAAAGGGCTGGTACAATGTAAGCCTAATGATCGGATTCTTCAAGGCTCTACTATATATGAGCAGGCTGCTGACAGCCAAGGAACCGCCTTCTAGCTCCGAGGACAGGGAGCTTATGGTAAAGCTGTTCTTCTACCTGCTCTCTTCCGGCATAAGTCAATTAAACAAGGCAGGTCATCCTGAAATATCAAAATGGGCAACCCGGAGCCCGGACAGGGTCTATGCCTGGGCAGTAACAGGAAAGCCTGAGCTATCGGCATATATCCGTGTAAAAGCCGGAAATTCGAAAGCAGCAAGGGGCGAATACACCTACTCCAAGCCCTTCTTCACCATGCGCTTTGATTCTGTGGACAGCGCTCTTGGCATACTGATGCAGCGAGACAACATGCTGGAATCCACCGCCCGCGGTAAGCTCATCATGGAAGGCGGACCGGAATATGGAGCACAGCTTGGAGAATTTATGATGATAGTTGGTTCTTATGTTTCATAGGAGGTTACAATGAATAACGATTACCAGCAGCAATTAAAGGAGCTTATAGACAACCTGGGAGACTGGTTCAGGGATACGGAAAGGCTTGAAGAAGGCCGGATGACAAAATCCCTGGAGCCATATCATAAGCTTTTTGAACCGATACAGATCAACGGTATAAAACTAAAAAACAGGATAGTTATGGGTCCCATGGGGAATGCAAGTATGGCTGATGAGGCAGGAAAACCAGGTACAAAAATGCTGATGTATTTTCAGGAAAGAGCCAAGGGCGGAGCAGGGTTGATAACCAGCGGGATGACTCCCGTAAGCTGGTCTGATGATCCCTCTTATGAGGACCTTGACCATACCGGGATATTTCCCCGGCTGGACAGCCATAGAACGGTATACTCCGGTTGGAGGTCAATAATCGAGAGCTGTCACAGCTTCGGAGCCAGATTCTTTATCCAGCTGGCTCCGGGAATGGGCCGGGTGGGGAGTCCGGAATGTCTTGTCAAGAAGCACCGTCTGCCTGTCTCAGCTTCCTGGAACCCCAACTGGTATATCCCCCAGCTTCCCTGCCGCCCTTTGACCGACAGGGAATGCAGGAATATCATAAGGCATACCGGCCAGGCTGCCATTGATGCCAAGGAAATGGGTGCTGACGGTGTATATCTGCATGGACACTCCGGTTACCTGATAGAGCAGATGACCGACACCGCTTATAACAGGAGAAGGTTGGGAAGCTACTCCGATTGGCAGCGTTTTGGCCTTGACCTGGTTAAGGAGATAAGAAAGAGGTGCGGAGAAAGCTATCCCATACAGTACAGGATAGACCTGTCCCTCTGCCTGCATGAAACCTACGGTGACAGAATGAACAGTGAAAGCCACCTAAGAAGGTTCAGGAATGCCAGGACCGCCGATATGACCCTGGAATACATGTCAAATCTGGTAAAGGCCGGTGTGGATGCCTTTGATGTGGATCTTGGAGGCTATGACAACTGGTGGCTCCCGCATCCCCCCGGCAGTATGCCGCCAGGAGTATACATGGCAGTTGCTGAAATGGTGAAGGGTTACTTCAGGAAGAATTCCATTACAAGCAATGCCGGACTTCCTGTACCTATAATAGCGGTAGGCAAGCTGGGCTATCCTGACCTGGCCGAAAAAGCACTCAGAGATGGCAAATGCGATATGATAATGCTTGCGAGGCCTTTACTGGCTGATCCTTACTGGCCTGAAAAAGTTTACAGCGGCAGAGTGGAAGATATCATACCCTGTATAGGGGACCATGAAGGCTGCCTGGGGCAGCTGGCAAACGGCGGACATCTGCGCTGCACCGTCAATCCCCGTACAGCCTTTGAGGATATTTATCCAAAGGAACTGCCGCTTGCGGCTTCGACGAAGAAAATCGCAGTGATCGGTGCGGGACCTGCAGGCTCAGTATTTGCAAGCACCGCTGCCAGACGTGGGCATACCGTCACCCTATACGACAAGAACGATATGGCCGGGGGAATGCTAATACCTGGCTCTGTACCCAGTATCAAATATGATGTCAGAAACTACATCGAATATTTAAATGCAGAGCTTAGACGCACTGCTGAGAGATCCCGACTAGACGTTAGCTTCGGGACTTCGGTGGACGAAAGCTTGCTGAGGAACGGAGCCTTTGATGCCCTGGTGTTCTGCTGTGGAAGCAGGACCTCTTTGCCTGGAGTACAAGGTACGGATCAAGCCCATGTAATAGCTGGTATAGATTTTCTCAAGAATCCCCGGATGTCAGCCTCCTCCTCCCAGGTGGTGGTAATAGGCGGCTCGGATGTTGGTGTCGAAATTGCATATATGCTGGCCCTGGAGCTGGGGAAGAAGGTCACTGTAGTTGAGCTTATCCCCTACCTGATGAAAAAAACCTGCACCTCCAACCGGGGCTACCTTATACATCACCTGGAAAAAGCCGGGGTCAGGCTTATGAACTGTACCTCACTCAAGGAAATAACGCGTACCTCTGTTATCCTTGAACAGAATACCTCCGATACGGTACCTGATCCATATAATACCTGGCAGCCTGTGCTTCCTGACAACGTCGCCAACCCCTTCAGGAATAAGCTCCTTCCCAGGCCTGAGTCTATAGAGATAAAAGCCGACCTTGTAATATTGTGTACCGGCTCAAAACCGGATAGCACCCTGTATGATGAATGTTTGAGGCTCCGTACTGCACCGGAGATCCACTGTATCGGAGACTCCTTTTCAGTGGGAAGGGTACTGGAAGCCGTAAGGTCAGGTTACTCTCTGGGATGCAATATCTGATTTCATATTTAAATTAGCAGTACAATGGACTATAATAAAAGCATTGCTACAATATGAGTAATACAGGCGGGTATGGATATGAAAGAAAAACTACAGCTGGAAAGAACAGCAAGGGCCAAGGTGAAATATCATAAAAGCACATTTGACAATATATCAGAGGAAAGAAAGCAGACTGTACTGACTGTTGCCATTTCGGAGTTTGCTGCCAATGGATATAATGCTACCAATATCAATGTCATTGCCAAAAAGGCAGGTATCAGTATCGGCTCGATGTATAGCTACTTCGAGTCAAAGGAAGCTCTTTTCCTTACAATTATAGACAAGGGCTATCATCTGCTTGAAACTGCACTTCAGGAAGCTGTGGGACAGACTGATGACATATTTGAGCTGTTCGAAAAGCTCCTGAGGGCTTCAAAGTATTATGCCGTTAATTACCCCGAGCTTAATCAGATATACCTGGACATGACCACACAGGGTCTTTCAAGTCTATCAAGCAAGCTTTCGAAGCAGATGGAATCCATAACAGCAGAGCTATACCGGAGTTTTATCAGAAAGGCAATGGCTTCCGGCTCCTTCAGCCCGGAAATCGACGAAGGGCTTGCCGCCTTCTGCCTTGATAATATTATACTTATGTTCCAATTCTCCTTTGCCTCAGACTATTACAAGGAAAGAATGAAAATATTCCTTGGGGAGCTGTATGAGGACGAAGAAACCATGATACGCGGAGTGATGCACTTTATCAAGAGAGCACTTTCAAAATAAGCGGGTATGAGGCTGCAATACAGCTTTGAGTCTTTTACTTACTGAATAGGGGGTTTTTTCGTGACCACTCGCATAATAGCTTATGATGTTGGGACCACCGGCATCAAAACCTGTCTTTTCGAGATAACCGACAGTATAAAGCTTGCCGCCAGCGCTATGGAAGGCTATGAGCTGCATGTCCTTGAGGACGGCGGTGCCGAACAGGAACCCTACGACTGGTGGAATGCCATGTGCAATACTACAGGCAGGCTTCTTTCGGAAAGCGGCACTTCTGCCGAGGACATCGACGGCATTTCCTTCTGCTCTCAGATGCAGGGTCTTGTACTTGTGGACAGCTGCGGTGAGCCTGTAAGAAGGGCTATGAGCTACATGGACCAGCGGGCGGTAAAGGAGCTTCATGCAGGAATTGCCCATGGCATCCAGATTGCCGGGGCAAACGTATACAAGCTTCTGCGGTCCCTGATTATCACCGGAGCAGTTGCTGCAAGCGTAAAGGACCCTGTCTGGAAATACAAATGGGTGCAGGCCAACGAGCCTGATATTTTCAACAAAGTGCATAAATGGCTTGACGTAAAGGAATTCCTCATAAGTAAATGTACAGGGGAATTCGTTATGACAAGGGACAGTGCCTATGCCACTCTGCTCTACGATACCCGCAAGGGAAAAGAGGGCTTCAGCGGAGAACTGTGCCGAATGTTTGGTGTGGACCCTGTCCATCTGCCGGATATCAAAAACAGCACCGACATGATAGGGCGTATTACTGCTACCGCCGCCGAAAGGCTGCAACTCAGGGCAGGCACACCTGTATTCGGTGGTGGTGGAGATGCTTCACTTATCGGAGTGGGGGCCGGTGCAACAAGACTGGGCAGCACTCATATATATACAGGTACCTCCGGTTGGGTATCAACTGTGGTCCCAAAACAGATCGTAGACACAGGCGCAATGATCGCAGCCATAGTAGGCGCAGGCAATACCTTCAATTACTTTGCCGAGCTGGAAACCGCAGGCAAGTGTCTCGAGTGGGTACGGGATCACCTTGCCCTGGATGAGATAGATATTTATCTTGATAAAAAGAAGGTTTCAGACTCAAGGGAAACGATATATACAAGCCTTTATGACTATATGATGGAGGCCATAAAAAATGTCCCTGCAGGCAGCAATGGAGT
>CAZNMO010000082.1:15381-17239 GCA_964574195.1 uncultured Clostridiaceae bacterium
ATGGCTGCATGGTAACCGCTGTCCCTTTGAAGATCCCAATGCCAGAGGAATGTTCTTCAATATAAGCCTTGAAACAGGAAAAACAGAGCTTATCCATTCCGTTCTGGAAGGCATCTGTTATCATCTCAGGTGGCAGCTGGAAGCACAGGAAAAAAAGATAAAGACCTCGGAGAGGATACGCTTTGTCGGAGGTGGAGCCCTTGCTCCCCTTACCTGCCAGATACTCTCGGATATGACCGGTCGTGTGATCGAAACTGTGGACAGCCCTCAGAATGTAGGCGCTGTCGGAGCAGCGCTTGTCGCAGCGGTAGGCTTGGGCGTCCTGAAGAGCCTTGATACGTCAGGCAGCCTTGTCAGAGTAAATAACCTGTATACGCCCGACATGAAAAATAAAGCCATATATGATAGGGGCTTTGAAGTATTCAAAAGCCTTTACAGAAATAACAAGAAGAGTTTCGGTATTCTCAACAGAGTGGAATAAAAAGGAAAAAGGCTGAAGTAAAGCTGCCTTATTGTGCAGGTACTTCAGCCTTTTTCCTTTTTATCATACAACTCAGCTTACGCTCCGGAAACCTTTGTTGTAGTGAATTCCAACAGAAGCCACAGCCATCAGTATCCCGGTCACTACCAGCAGCAGCTCTATGCTCACAATATCCGCCAGGGGACCGAAGATCAGCATGCCAAGAGGCATTGCGGTAGAGCTGACTATCTGCAGCATGCTGAATACCCTTCCCTGCATATCCATGTCCACCTTCTCCTGAAGCAGCACTGTGAGAGGATTACTGAAATATGGCATTCCCACTCCTTCCAGAAACATAATCATAAGATAAAACCAGAATATGTTTGATGCGCCCAGTAAGGCTGTAAGCACCCCAAATGACAGGGCTGCAGCAGTGATAGTGTGAACGCGGTTTTTAAAACCGCTCCAGGTGGTGAAAGCAATGCCTCCTACTATGGAGCCTGCGAAATAGAACATTTCATTCATGGTAAGTCTCCATACTTCTTCACCAAAAGTACGGGCTACCAGCAACGGAGTGAGGAATGCAACAGGAGTAACAAGGAAAAAGAACACCAGATAGAAGCCCAGGAGGCTTCTTACAAATGGGTGCTCCCTTGTATACCGGAAGCCTGTCTTGAGATCATCCATATACCCGATCTGCTGCTTTTCTACGGCTTTTCTGTGAAGCGGTACCTTCAGCACTGTCATTATGGAGACAGCTATCATTGCTGTCACTACATCAATAAAAAATATGGCTTCAATTGTTGAAAAGGAAAGAAGTGCTCCGCTTAATGCAGGAGATACCAACAATATCAGGGTAAGGATAGTTCCATTTATACCATTGACCTTTGCCAGCTTCTCCTGCGGTACTATCTGTGGAACCATGGCGTTTACCGCCGGATGCTGTATGCCGCTTCCAAAGGATCTTATACCCGATACTATGAAAAGCATCCAAATACTTTTGTATCCCAAAAGGAATACTACTGCGAGGATAAGCGTCGATGCCGCAATAAGCGTATCTGAAAGTATAATCAGCCGTTTTCTGCTATAGCGGTCCGCCCATACTCCTGCAAAAAGGGAAATCAATATCTGGGGCAGGAAACCGAAAATGGTAGAAATGGTCATCATCTGTCCCGATTTTGTATTGAGGGTTATATACCAGATTATCGCATATTGAACCAGGGCTGACCCCAATAGTGATATTGCCTGGCTCGAGAGGAACAGTGCAACCTTCCTCTTCCAGCCTTTGTATTCCGGGCTTTCTGACTGTATAGGCGCTGCACTTTCCGATATCAGAGTGCTTTCATTGATTTCTTGCGTAGTAGCTTTTTCGTTAGGTTCCTTCATACTACCTCCTTT
>CAZNMO010000082.1:17249-17600 GCA_964574195.1 uncultured Clostridiaceae bacterium
TATAGTCCTTTGTATACCTCATAAAGATTAGCATGCATGGGAAAAGAAGTCAATATTCATTACAGGCTGTTCGCCTGCCGCCTTCCAGCCTCAAGTTCCCCTACTATTTCTGCATGCCTTTTTTCATTCAAGGTATAGAAGAACATGGGTACAAGCCCGGCCAATACTGCCACGGCAGGTATTACCGTCATCATGGCATGCAGTCCCTTCAGGGCAGTTTCGGTCTGTACCCCATTTGGCACATAGCCTATGATGGTAAAAATGAGACCTGCCAGGCCGCCCGAAAGTGCCCCGGCGAATTTCGCCATGAAGGTCTGGGTAGAGAAAACTATACCCTCTGCCCTTACACCT
>CAZNMO010000082.1:17610-19462 GCA_964574195.1 uncultured Clostridiaceae bacterium
TACACCTGTTTTCCATTCGGCATACTCTATAGTGTCTGCTATCATCGCCGATTCCAGTACGGAGGGCGCTCCACTGAAGAGTCCCGAAACCAATGTCCAAAGTATTACAGAGCTTTCGCTCCTGTAACCTGAAAAATAGAATAATATGGAGCTTAGTGCCAGTCCAAGCCCATAGAATATATATGCATTCCTTTTTCCCATAATGGAATTGACCAAAGGCACCAGCAACATGCCCAGAAACATGGTCAACAAGGTAACAGCCATCAGGGCCGGAACAATATCAACGTTATTCAGATTGTATGTAGCATAGTATACCAATATGGACTGGCGAAAGGCAACTACCGAATTAGTGATTATTGAGGAAGCAACGATAAGCAGCAGAGGCTTGTTGTTTATTATAACTCCTATGCTTCCACTGAGTTTATCCCTCTTTCTGCTATGGCTGACCCTTTCCTTCACGGTAAAGAATATTCCCATCATCAACACCGCACATACAATACCATAGAAGCCTGCAACCTTTGTATATCCTGAGCCTGCTTCACCGCCGAAGGCCTTGAGCAGCGGTATGGTCGCAATAGCCGGTAATGCCATGCCGAAGATGGAGAATATCCTGGCCATGGTTATGATCCCTGTCCGCTCCCTTGTGTCCTGTGTTATTACCGAGGTAAGCGCCCACATGGGTATGTCCCCCGCAGTATAGGCTATATCCCAGGCTATGTAGGTCAGGTATGCATAGGCTAGCTTGGCTCCATAGCTTACCTGGGGTACAAAAAATGTGAGAGCTGTGATAACTGCAATGGGTATGGGAACCCAAAGCATATATGGGCGAAATTTCCCCCAGCGTGACCTTGTCATGTCTGCAAGAAAACCCATTACCGGATCATTGGCCGCATCCCACAGCCTGACGATCATAAAAAGAGTACCTGCCGCTGCGGCAGTGATCCCCAGAACATCTGTATAAAATATCATTATATAAGTTGTAAAAAAACCATATATAATATTCTGTCCAAATACACCCAAAGAAAAGCCCAGCTTTTCCCCAAGCTTCACCTTTTCATGCATATCGATCCCCCTCCAGTTCTATAAGCTATGTCTGACTATCCTCCCTGCCCATAGGGAGCTATAGATATTCTTCCAGCAACTCTGAAGTAATCTCCCTGCTATGGGATATTTCAGCATAGAATCTCCCGCTTGGGCGTATGGTTCTTTTTTGAGTTGAATAATCGACCTCAATGAGTCCGAATTTGGGAGTCAATCCGAATTCCCATTCAAAATTATCAAGCAGCGACCAGTGATAATATCTCCTTACATCAACGCCATCCTCCCTCAGCTTCTTTATCATCATCAGATGATCATAAATAAACCGGGCTCGTTTTGCATCCCTATGGTCGCAGATCCCGTTTTCAGTGATAAAAATCGGAAGCCTGTAAAGCTCATAGTACTTTTTACATAATATATATAAGCCTTCAGGATATATCTCCCAGCCCATGTCATTTAGCTCGGCTCCGGCTTTGACGCTTATATCTGCAAATACCCTGGAAGGCTTCCAGGTAAAGCCAATTATATCCCGGGTATAGTAATTAAGCCCCAGGAAGTCACAGAATGTTCCCCTGCCGCAGGGATATCCGCCTTTGCCCAGTGGGAAAATGAACCTGCCATTTACCATTGCCTCAAAGGTTATCGTATTGAAGCTGTAGTCCACCAGGTTGCGGGAAAAGCCTGACAGGGCTCCTCTTCCGTCAGCTTCAAACACCCGCACATGCTTTGCAAAGCCTACCAGCGTCTGCCCTCCAAAGCTTCTTTGCCTCCTTACCCTATGATCAAATAATTTAAAGAAATATTGCCTTAACAG
>CAZNMO010000083.1:0-19174 GCA_964574195.1 uncultured Clostridiaceae bacterium
ATATCATCCACTTCCATGACATTCACATTATAAAAATGAGCCAGTTCATAGGCAACACTTGATTTACCAACACCTGAAGCACCACCTATAAACAAGACCGTCCAACTTCTTTCTCTGCTCAATTTATCACCCTCATTCCTATCAGTATTTAGCTCATAGTATATAACCTATCTATTCATCTCGCAATAATAAACAAATATGAAGTTCACACAACAAAGCCCCTCTTGTAAAATCGCGCCACGGAAGGCGCGCCCTTTGTGATCGGTCTGTCATATAACGTTTTCGCACTCACGACACCACTGAGCCGGACCTGCAGAGCCCTACTTCCTGGCGGAGCTCCGCTCCCGGTGAAGGGATATATGGCAAACCATTAATAGGAAAGTCTACTAATTATCTTGTAGTATCCCCTATGGTAATACCACGTGAGTGCTTCGTTATGTGATACTATATGCCCTTAGCGACCAGAGGGCGTCAAGGAGGACGCCCCCTTGCAAAAACTCCCGCTTTATCACTCTCTTCCGATTCATAGATTGAAGCTCCAGAGCCTATTCCCTGACATAATGGAGACTCAAGAGCCCTACTTACAAATCAATGGAGGCTTCAGAGAATCACCCTAGCATATGGAAGTCTCCGTGTAATACCCAGTCAGTCATTAAAATACAAGATAAGTGCTATACTTTCTATTAACAATTGGGTATAGATTAATCTCAAAATAAACTGTTACTTAAAGCCAAATAATATAAGAAATAGGAATACTGCTGTTGCAATCATAATGCAATATACCTTATCCTTATCTTTTATCTTCCTCTGTTTGCAAATAAAAATAAAGTATAACGAATAAGCTATAAAAGCTATCATTTGGAAAGCAAAACTCAAAGTAATTTGAGATACATCTTTCATTGCTCTACCCCGTTTCTATAAACAATATCCTCTTCAATTGAGCTAAAACCGCGGCACGATGCCACGGATATGCATACAGTGTCATATAACGTCTCCGCACTCATGACACCACTGAGCCGGACTCACAGAGCATGTCCCCTTGGCGGAGCTTCGCTCCCGGTGAAGGGGTGTGGTTGCCCTGCTCGCACTTCAAAGCAACTGCATCCGGCAATCCAAGGCACGCTTGCTTTTTGACCCTACCCTTCGTGCCGCAGCGTGAGGGCATTGTTAGGCGATGGATGGTGCCTCACAGAGCTCTGCCCTAATTTCTTCTATAACGCTTCCGGTACCCGGAACCTGATTTGTGTCGAGTATGCATCTATTGTCTCTCTTGGGTTTAAATCTCACAAACTCCGCATAGGATTTTGAACATTATAATAAATATGCGACCTTAACTCAACTTCGTATATTATTTTTTCAACTTCGCACATCGTTCGATGTTGCTTTTATTTGGCTCTTTTAAAAACCAATATCATCATTGAACCCAAAGCACCAGCACATTGGAAATTGACAAGTTCCCAACCTTCATTGCCGCACTTTTCAAGAATAGCATTGCATTTTTCTTTTAGAGATCGTTTGGTATCAAAAATTGAATCAAATGTCTCTGTTTTATATTCCCACATGGTATGCCTCCTATTATATTAATAATCTAGTGTTCGTATTTTCCAAACGATAAGCAGTATATGAATAGTACTGCTTACTTAATAAATCCGCATTATCTGTCAGCTAACGGTTCCGCACTCACGACACCACTGAACCGGACCCGCAAAGCCCTTCTTCCTGGCGGTGCTCGCACCCGGTGAAGGGGTGTGGTTGCCCTGCCCCCGCTTCAAAGCAAATGCATCCGGCAACCCAAGGCACGTCTGCTTCTTGCTCTGTCACTCCGTGCCACAGCGTGAGAGTATTGTTAGGTGAAGTCCCCCTTAATTTCACAAACTTAATAAGAGCTTACTTAACTTTATATTTCGCTAACAAAAGATTTGGTACTTCATTTCTTCTTGATAAGTCAAAATTATCATTAGCAGCTTCTAATGGATTAAATATCGGCAAAGGAGATAATGCCATTGTAGTTTTTCTGCTCGCTTCAACCAGCTTCTTATCATTAATTACTGCTACATCAATACCCTTGTGAATATAAATATCTTCTGAATAACAAAAAACTATATAGTTTACTGCTGCTAACTTATCAACGTACGATAGTTTCTCTAATTGTTTATAAAACTTCCTATATCTTTTACTCCTTGTATCAAGAAACATCATTACTATACTGCTTTCTTTCAACGGAAAAATACAAATATGAATGTCTTGCGTGTGGTAGTCAATTGACATATTATAAATATTGTTTATTATATTGCCTTCAAAGTCTGATAACAAAGTAATATTACTTTGAAAAGCTATAGGAACGATATAATCAAGCTTCTCGTAATAAAACAGATAGTATTCGCCATCCCACCCTTTTTCAGCTATCTTTTTGCACGTTTAAACCCATCAATGTATTCTTGCAGATCCATTGAGTTTACAGCTTGTTGTTGTTCATACCGCCCCTTTGGCATTCCCAATTCTGAGTTGATATTATCATATAATGACAATTCAAATAATCTCTTGCTGATACTTTTCAAATAATCTTTCATAGCAATTTGAGCAAGCATTTTAGGTGTAGGTTTATCTTGGTAATTGTCAGGATTTTCGTAATCACTGAAAATCTTACTATCGCACTCTCTACAAATTAAATGAAAAGTTCCAGAATCATTTACACCCTTTTCATAATCTAGTAATGGTAAATTAACTAGCTTATTTGAATAGAAAACATCTCCATTCACAGCAATGTTTTTTAAGCAAAATGCAGGTATTGAATGTGAATTACAAAAACTGCTACAGGGGCTTCCACAATAATAGCATTCACTTAATTTAGAATCCCTTCTACTCTTTGCCAATAGTTTTCCAAATTGCTTTTTATATTCAATTTTGTTTTTGTTCATTATTTTGTTATCTTGTTCAAGTAACATCCCCAAATGGCACATTTCAACAAAGTCTTTATCTAAATTAGACATTCGAACACCTCCTACCTTTACAGTCCTTAACATACCGATAATTTACAATTATTAACTCCAACTTAATGAGGGGGATTTCACCTAACGGGTTCGCACTCACGACACCACTGAACCGGACCCACAGAGCCTGTCCCCTTGACGGAGCTCCGCTCCCGGTAAAGGGGTGTGGTCGCTACCTAAGTAAAACTACAGTTTATCAATCCTCTGCGACCCAAGGCACGCACGCTTCTTGGTCCTGCCCTCCGTGCCGCAGCGTGAGGGCATTGTTAGGTGATGCCACACGCCCCACAGAGCTGTGCCCAAAGAAATATGTGTCCCTGCTATACTAAATATTATGCCATTCTTGTTTGTCTGGAGGTGTATCTCCTAGTTGATAAGAGTATTTTCCATCCTCTCTTATCGATAATACATATTCAGAAGGTTCATATAACATCCATTGTTCATTCAATTCATCTTCTTTATATGCAAAGGTCTCAATTCGTCCACCCAAGTCAAAATCAAAAACTGTATCTCCATTTTTAGGATTTATAGTTATTCTAGATATTTTTTGCCCATCAATCCTTGCTAACGCTTTTTCAATAGCCCTATTTGAAGATTCATTAAAAGCCAACTTTTTATTGTTCATATATAATTTCCAATTACGACAATATATCCATAAATGCCATTCTCCTCTTACTGTCACACTTCTAAGTGAAAACATTTCCCTGACAAGTTTAGATTTTGCTGTTGAAACTCTGGGCTCACGTATTTCTAAACTAGGCTTTCCGAATTCAAATGTAAGGGATGATCCATATCCTTGCTTGACAAGATAGCAAGGTTTTTCATAAATATTGGCTAAAATATCTTCTATCATTCAAACCTCCGCATACATCAAATTTGTATTTAGATAAGTATTTTTCTTCCTAAAGCACACAACATTCGCGTGTGGTGTCACCTAACGGTTTCGCACTCACGACGTCCCTGAACCGGACCCACAGAGCCCCACCCCTTAGCGGTGGTCACACCCGGTGAAGGGATGTCAATCTATTCCCCAATAAGAAAGCCTTCTATTAACCATCCAGCATCCCTTATGGAAATGCCACGTGAGTGCATTGTTAGATGATGCCACATGCCTCCATAGACGCGACCCTAGCAACATGACTACTTAATAAGCAATTAAGCTAGCTAAAGACTTTAGCAATGTATCTATACTGCTATTTAAATTCCATAATTAAAGAAAACACAATAAAGCATATGGATATTGGTATAATAACTTGCATCTGAGCCTTTGATTTTTTATAATACTCATCTATTTCTTTCTGCGTATGTTTGCACTTTCGAGTGAAATATGGGTCATTAATGCCCATGCCTGAAAATGTGCCAGCAGCGAAAAAATGCATAGCAAAGTGTGGAAATAGTATTCTGATTAGCCAGAGAAAGTTCAACACAATAAAAAATAGAATAAATCCTATTGTACTTTCGCTCATTTCCGTTACCTCATCTATAAAAACTTATTTTTAGAATTCAATAGCTTATTTCTTTTTTATTAAAAATCATACATTCAGTTATTGCACTCCATGAGTGATGCGTGTGGTGTCATCTAACGGTTTCGCACTCACGACACCACTGAACCGGACCCGCATTGCCTTTCTCCCTGGCAGAGCTTCGCTCCCGGTGAAGGGGTGTGGTTGCCCCGCCCCTGCTCCAAAGCAAGTGCATCCGGCAACCCAAGGCACGCCTACTTCTTGCCCCTGCCCCACGTGCCGCAGCGTGAGGGCATTGTTATGCGAAGGTTTTTCTAGCTTTCTTCCTTAACCAATACCCACATCCCATACGGATTATAGTATGGATGTTCTTCTTCTATGTGATTACACTTAGAATGCTCAATGATGAAACATTGACTTCTACTGTCAATAGAAAAGAGCTCATTGCTCTTTAGTACTGGCTTTTCAATAATACAGTAAAGGCAAAATGACCACATAAGGGTTGATGCATATTCCCAGCTTACTTGGTCTGTAAAGGTGATTGTATCAGGGTGTCCAAAACAATGCATTCCACAAGAATAATAATACTTCCCTGCGTTTACAAATGTGATAAAGGATTTAGCAATTTCAGCCATATTCTTACTTTCAAATCTTTCAAACCATGTATCTGGATTATTTGATACTCCTGAGGACTCCACCTTTATAGCCAAGCCCCCAGCTTTTAGTAGTCCACAGCCAGCTTGCATAATTTCCAATACATCTTCGGCTGAACCTCCATCACCAATTAAATAAACTGTAAATGTATGTTGATCAATTTCCTTGAATTGCTCTTCAGTGAAAATGCCAGCTCCAGAAATTCTAAATGCACCATTCAGTTCATTATCATGTTCATATATATCAACTTCAAAGAATTTATTATATCCTATCTTTGATAGAAGATTACCCGCAAGCAGATAACCTCCACTTTTTAGCGCAACTGACTCAATAATTTCTTTTCTGCTCCCCCATTTACCTGGTATTCCAATTATTATTTTTGAACTCAAACTACTTACCTCATTTCTGTCCAAAGACCCTAATCAAGAAAAACTTTCGCATAACGGTTCCGCACTCACGACACCACTGAACCGGACCAGTAGAGCCCATCTTCCTGGCGGTGCTTGTCACCCGGTGAAGGGGTGTGGTTGCCCTGCTCCCACTCCAAAGCAAATGCTTCCGGCAACCCAAGGCACGCATACTCCTTGCCCTTGCCCTCCGTGCCGCAGCGTGAGTGCATTGTTATGTGGAGTACCACGCCCCGCAGAGACACGCTATAAGAACGTGGCATCCTTTCAAATACTCCCAACCATTGCAACATCATAATTACTTGATTACTATCTTTCAGCTACAACTATAAGCTTCCACGAATTCTCTTTATTGTATGGACTCATATCGTATCCACCATATATGTTAACTTTTGAAAAACCTGCCTCTGTCAGCAATGACTTATATTCATCATCAAGTATTATCTTAATATGCACACTACTTGTTTCCATTTTGCTCACTTTTTCACTATGGTAAATATCGAGTATATTAATAGTCTGAAACCCTTCACCAATGTCACGTGAAAAAACTCTAGAAAAATCTTGGCTATTTACTACAAGGTCAAAGCGGAATCTATCCTTCAATGTAAGATGTGTAGTTCCTTGTGTCATAATAAGGATGCCCCCATCATTCAACCTCTCACGCATTGATTTAAAAGCTGTGACTAAATCCTCACGGGTATGCAAATGAGCAATAGATTGAGTCATGCATAAAACTGCATCAAACTTCTCAATCCATACTTTTTCAAGATATCGAAAATCTGCTTTCTTTGTTATCACCTCGATACCTTCTTGGGATAGATTTTCTTCACAAGCTTTAAGCATGGCTTCTGAATAATCACTTCCACGTACATCAACACCAAGTTTTGAAAGTAAATAAAGATGTGGACCTGTACCACAAGCGCAATCAAGTGCATTCTTAACTTTATATTTACTGAAAACACTTACTAAAAAGACTTTTTCATTCTCATTTATATCTGTTATTGCACCAAATTTATCATAGTTTTGCGCCCAATCAGCATATTCATCTTTATAATTCATTCTGAACCCTCCTTCATAAAATGAATAATAGTATTTCGCATCTTATGCGTGGTATTTCACATAACGGTTTCGCACTCACGACGTCCCTGAACCGGACCCATAAAGCCCTTCTCCTTGGCGGTGGCGACACCCGGTGAAGGGATGTACGGCGAACCCCTAGTAATAAAGCCTAATGTTTATCATTCAGCAACTCTTATGGTAATGCCACGTGAGTGCATTGTTATAAGACGTATGGCGTCCCTGACTTCAGAGGTTGACATGGAGGTCAACCACCCTAGAAGACTAAGTATCTATCCTTGTTGCTTCCAATTCTCGTTCCATGAATTTTACTATATACTCAATCTTCTGCTTTCCTATCGGTGCATCAATGGCAATGAACAAGCCAGATATGGCCCCAAAAAGTAATATTGCATATATTGCATATCCGAAACTAATCGTCTTTGCTATTAATGTTTGGTACAACATAAATAATGGAATTATTGAAAAGAAGACTTTTAATATCTTTGTGTTTAAATCAAAATCTCCCTCAATTATTGTTCCATTCTCTACACTTCTCAGAGTTCCCCTAAACATCTTGGCATAAGGATTCCGTATTTCTTTAACTTGTAGCATTATTCTATCGCCCTTAACCTCTCCAGCAAATTCTTTCTTACTGAAAATATCCTGATCTGTATGTTGTTGAATTATAATCTTACAGTACTCTTTGTTAAGGCTTGTAAAGAATTTATATTTCATAATAGTCTCCTTATTATCGATGCAGCACGATTATACTAAATCCAGGCACGGATGCCTGGTCTCACGCCATATGTTCTTATAACTACTTCACTCACGACTATGTCGTGAATGCATCTCAAATTGGTGTGATAGACGACATATGTCGTGAAAATGGTTATATGTCGGTAGTCATATTTGTTCGTGCTTACCCATTAATTTGTCCAGAGGACTTGCTATACTCTTGATACTCTTTTGTGTAACATGCGTATAAATCTCTGTTGTTTTGCTGCTTTGATGCCCTAACAGCTCCTGTATGAACCTTAAGTCTATGCCCCCCTCCAGCAAGTGTGTTGCAAAAGAGTGTCTCAAGCTGTGTACAGATACCTTCTTGTGTATCCCGGCTTTTTCTTTTGCATTTTCAAATATTCTTTGTACAGTCCTCTCGGTAATATGCCGACCGGGATCTTCTCCATGAAAAAGCCATTTATTGGGTTTGTATTCCCGCGCGTATTCCCTCAGCACCTTAAGAGCTATCTCGGACAGCACAGTATACCTGTCTTTTCTGCCCTTGCCCTGAACCACATGTATCATCATCCTGTCACTATCAATATCATTGATCTTGAGCCTGACGACCTCACCTACACGCAGTCCGGAAGAATATGTCAGGAATAATATCGCCTTATGCTTCAAATTTACTACACTGTCCAATAACTCCAGTACCTCTTTATCGCTTAGGATCTCAGGCAATTTATTCTCTCTTTTCGGTCTCGCAATGTCCAATATGATATTCCCCTTCATAAGTACCTGTCCGTAAAGAAACTTGATGGCGCTTACCGCCTGGTTCACAAAGGTATGCGTGTTGCACTTGTCGTCTAGAAGATGTAAAAGGTAATCCTTAATATCTTCTTTATCCATATCATCTATAGTCTTGTTATTATACTCCAGGAATAGCTTTACATGGCTCATATATGACTTTATTGTCTTGGGGCTGTAGCCCTTTAATTTCAAGGTGTTCTTCATACTATCGAGAAGTTTTTCCCTGGAAGCTTCACCAAGAAACTGTGGTATTCCATAATCACATGAAATCTCACTGTCAATAGCCAATTCACCTTCTGCAAACAGCTTTGTCAGCTGTTCTACGGATTCCCTGCAGTCAGGAAGCAGCCACTTCTTGTTTTCAGCATCCCAATTACGTCCCTTTATTGTCTTTATCCTGGCTATGAGGTCCTTGTTGTATGGCACTTCAAGCTCCAGCCTGCCGGGCTTTCCCTTTCTCACTGTGATAGACAAAGGCATCCCTTCCTTTTGTATATAACTTGTTCCATTTTTTGCCTCCCTATTTTCCATTATACGACATTTTCCCTTTTGTATACATATCCCAATATATATATAAACCTACCGTTTATATGATAAGAATCCCGGAGGCTGATCCTGCCTCCGGGATTCTTATACAAATGCTATATTTTTCTTTTTTTATATCCGATAAAAATTTCTTATTTGATATGAGCAGTAGTAATATATTCATTGCCCTTGGGCACTGATGTATCCTCCCTGCTGAATTCTACTGTTCTTCCCATGTGCAGTGCGGCAATACGCAGATGACACAGGGCGATCCCCATATCTATACGGTTGTATTTGCCGTAAAGAGCCGCCTTTAGCATATTGGGCAGGCTGCGGCAGGCGATCATGCTGTCGGCACTGCCTGTAAAAAACCAGGGCTGAGTGTTGGAGGCTGATGGGGCAAGCCTTACGGCTTCAAGCAGCTCCTCTGCACCTTTGATATCCGTTATTTCAGATAATGTCTTGCGCTTGAATTCTGATCTGCTTTCCCTGTGTACCGGTTCCTCCGGGTCTCCAAAGGGCATTGCTATTATGTATTCCAGGCCATTCCTTGAAGCAGCTTCCTTTTGGGGTGTGCCCATACCCAGCCAGCAAGCTCCGATCCCGTTAGCCGACAGGTACAGGTCCACCTGCTGCAGCATAAAGCCTGCATTGACCAGATGACCATCCTTTGCCTCGGAATAGGCTACCACATAGTGAGGTGCCTTGATAGGCAAAATGCTCTTTACTTCATTTTCCGAAAGGATCGCGATTTCCGTCCTTATATCTTTGTAAAGCGGAGTAAGCCCCTTGATGAAGCTCTGCAGGCTCTCGAGCCTTGAAGCCTCAAGTGGCTCCTTGGCAAATTTGCGCACAGATTTTCTCTTGAATATTGTATTGTAAAAATCCGTATTGATCATTATTATCTCTCCTGTAACCCTTGATCCGACTCTCTTATTTACATTTATATCTATCCTTCTGGTTGAAAAAGGTTATGTCCGCATAGCCCGCGTATATCCTTCCACGGTGCTTTGCCCCCGCCGGGATATGGTATCTGTCACCCTTTGAATACACATTCCTGACACCATCAATGAAAAGCTCTATTTTTCCTTCAAGGACTACTGCCCACTGAGCTTCATGGGAATGCTCCTGCAGCTCTACATCCTTATCAAACTGCATGAATAATATCTGATGGTCATCACTCTGTGAAAGGTATGCAACAGCGCCCTGGAAGGGAATATCCGCTTCCTTCAGCTCAAGTATCGGGCCGGCAAAGACGTTATCCATATTACTACCTCCAATATTACTTCTGATCGATCCATTCCTCAGTGGTCATCACCTTGGAAAACCTCATGGCCTGGGTGACCAGTATCGCTCGGTGCAGTTCCTCCGCTGTCACTGTTCCTGCATAATTCGATATTTGCAATGTCCCTGTGGCATCGGACAGGAACTCAACTGCAAAGCCCAGGTGCAATGCCTGTCTGGCTGTTGTATCACAGCACATCTGTGTCATATACCCACTGATGACCACTGTATCTATTCCCCTCTCCCTGAGCCACACTTCCAGGTCTGTACCTGTGAAGCTTCCCGGGAGGTTCTTTTCTATAATGTGTGCAAAGCTTTCCCCTGCTATTCGGGGATGCAGCTCCCACTCGGCAGTACCCTTCCTGAAGGTCTTGGAATCTGCCTGGGGTGCTGTATGCTGTACTGCTATGACCGGTATATCCTTAAGCTGTGCTGCGTTTATTGCCCTTAAAATATTATCCAGGCTATCCGCCGGATATGTGACTGGCAGCTTTCCGGTGAAGTATTCGTTTTGGACATCTATGACTAATAAAGCCTTTTTCATGTATTCTCCTCCTTTAGCCAAGCCTTCATTGCACTTTCAAAATCTTTGGTATATCCCGAATGTGCCGTAAACATCATTTTCACATTCCTTAGTCCGGCCAGCTTCCTTATGGATTCCATCTGTGTCCTGGTATCCATATTTATGAAGGCCGGAAAGGTCTGAGCCTTATCCTTGTTCAGGGATAGTGTATCCCCGACAAAAAGGTATTTGCCGTTTACCAGGTATGACATGGAACCAGGAGTGTGGCCGGGTGTCTCGATTCCTCTGACAGAGATCTCCCCTATCTGAATGGTGTCATCCTCCCCCAGCAGCTTATATTCCCTGCTTATGGGTTTGTTGTAGCTGCCTTTGGTCCTGCGGGTCCTTCTTGTTATCATCTGCTCTTCCTTACTTGAAAGATACAGCTCTGCATTGCTGAACAGCCCTATACAGCCTGTATGATCAGTGTCTGAATGAGTAAGGAATACATGGGAAACCTTCTCCGGATCGATCCCAAGCTTTTTCAGTCCCCTGGCCACCAGCCCCTTACCCACTCCCGTATCGATGCATATAGTGCTGTCTCCGTACTTTATGATAAAAAGGTTAGACATCATGGCATTGACAGTGAAAATGTGCTCATTCACCTGTCCGGTCTTTATATTTACGAACATCATGCCGGTTACTCTCCTCTACCTCTTCTTTGCAATCATTTCTATTTCTATCCTTGCATCCAAAGGAAGCCCTGCAACCCCTATAGTCGTACGTGCGGGGTAAGGGGTGGAAAACTGCGTGGAATATACAGCGTTCATATCGGCAAAGTCCTTCATGTCCCTCAGATATACATTGACCTTCACCACGTCGTCAGGAGTGAGCCCTGCTGCCTCCAGCACCTTAAAAAGGTTCCTGAAGCACTGCTCCGTCTGTACTGCAACTCCTCCCTCAGCAAGCTTTCCTGTCTTTGGATCTATCGGAGTCTGGCCTGACAGAAAAACATAGTCTCCCATTTCCACTGCATGGGAATAAGGTCCCACTGATACTGCACCTTCAGCACTGTAAGCTTTTCTTGGCATAATAATCTCCTCCTAATTTTTAATTAAGATCTCAGGGGATATATCAAATCCCTATAACGGTAGTGATCAGATTGTTTATTGAATGGATGATCATGCAGGCCCACAAGGACTTTGTCCTTTTCAGCACATAGCCCTGCAGCAATCCAAAAGCCAGCACAAAAGCCGCCGACATATAAAAATACATGACGTTTCCATCGCTCATAAGCCCCCCGACATACCAGCCGGGAAAATGGATCAGCATAAAAAGCACAGCCGCTATGCCGTTAGCAAAAACAAATTCCAGCTCTTCATTCAGCTTCTGCAATATGAAGCCCCTGAAAACCACCTCTTCGGTCAGGCCGATAAGCAGTATCCTGTGTATCCAGGTGTATATGTCTATATCCAGCTTCAAGGTGCCGTCACCCATGAAGAAAAACCTGACAATATGATAGACCGTCAGTGCAAAGCCTATGATGGTACCCCACATCACACCGTTGATAAAATTATCTTCCAGCTTAAGATATGCAAAGGGATTTGAAATATATACATATCTTAGCAATATGAATACCGGCAGCGTCCAGACAATGTACTTGATGCTGTTTTCTATTATACTGCCGAGTACGGCGTTATTGTTGTATAAACCTGCGAATAACCGAAGCTGGTATACTGCCCATATTGAAAACAGAGCTAGGACATATACTGCAAGTATAGTCATCCTTTGTTTTCTGACACTTTTGTATGCAGCCATGAAAGCATCTCCTCTTGTATTGATATGGTATATGTATATAGCTTACGACATCTGTGTATATATTTCTATATCTTTCAGGATTTTCCTTTAAAACAACCATACTTATCAACAAATTAAAAGCAGATAATGCAGGAGTTTCCCGCCTTATCTGCTTCTGCCGCTCACTATTTCATTTTACCAACACTACTCAAGTATCTCTATTTCATCCCCGGCTTTGATGATCCCATCCTTCAGGACCTTTGTGAATATTCCTTCTGTAGGCATTACACAACTGCCTATCTGCTGAAAAATTGCACATTTTACATGACATTCCTTACCTATCTGTGTTACCTCCTGGAGGGTCTCACCGATCCTCAGCCTGGTGCCTACCGGGAGCTTATAAAGCTCGATGCCTTCGGTTGTCAGGTTCTCAGCGAACTTACCGGTACACAGGCCTTCTATGCCAAGGGCTTTCATTTTATTTATGCTTTCTATTCCAAGCAGGCTCACCTGCCTGTGCCAGTTTCCTGCATGGGCATCCCCCACCAGGCCGTGATCGACCCTGAATTCTCCCTGCTCTATGGTTATCTTGGGAACGCCCTTCTTTTCACTAATATTTACGGCTACTACCTTACCCTTCATAATATCCCCCTTTTCATCATCCGCCTATGGTATACATATCCCTGGTTATCGGTGTATTGTACAGGTCATTCAGGGTATGATGCCCCGGCTTTACCTGTATTGCCTCAGTGATCGCCTGCTGCAGCGCCTCTTTTTTTCCAACGCTGTCCTCAGCCCTCAGAAGACTCTTTACATCGATCTCCTTGTTCGAATGGAGGCAGGGCTTCAATTTTCCATCTGCAGTCAGCCTTATGCGGTTACAGCTGTTGCAGAATTTGTGGCTTATGGGGTTTATCAGCCCGACTCTGCCCTTTGCTCCGGGCAGCTTGTAATACATGGCCGGACTGCTTTTGTCCTCAGCTTCTATGGGTTCCAGCTCCTTGAAGCGCTCCAGCACTACGGCATTGGCCAGATAGTGCTCTGCTGCAAAGCCCGCCGCGTTGCCCAAGGGCATAAGCTCAATAAATCTGACATCAATGCTTTCGTTCATTGTGAGCTTTATGAAATCGCCGATCTCATCCTCATTGAAATCCTTTGTCAGTACTGTATTTATTTTCACAGGCACCAATCCCACTTCCAGGGCCTCATGTATTCCATCCAGCACCGTCTTCAGCTTACCGCCTCTGGTAATATATTCGTACTTCTTCTCATCCATGGTATCAAGACTGACATTTATTCTCTTCAGCCCCGCCTTTTTCAGATCATGGGCCATTTCTCCAAGGAGAACACCGTTGGTGGTCAATGCCACATCTTTCACCCCAGGCAATGCTGTTATCTTTTCAACGAGTCCGGTAAGTCCCTTTCTTACAAGAGGCTCACCTCCTGTTATCCTTATTTTGTCGGTACCCAGCTCTGTACAAGCCTTTACCACCTCAAATATCTCCTCCAATGTGAGCATATCCAGATGGCTCTTCTTCTCTATGCCCTCCTCAGGCATGCAGTAGCGGCATCTCAGGTTGCATCTGTCGGTGACCGATATCCTGAGGTAATTTATGCTTCTGCCCAAACTGTCCTTCATATGTGACCTCCGCCCCCATGGGGTTATATATTCAATGAGCGTTTCATCAAATCAATATTATTTTGCCGGAATTTTCGGCCGCATAGCCTCCCAGCCCTTCCAGCATGTCCTTGAACTCCTGTGATTCAATTATAGCAATAAACTGCCTGAACATGTCAAGCTGCATATGCTTCACAGGAATGGCAAAATCATATTCTTCCACTCCTATAGGAATGAAATCCAACTCCATTGCCTTCGCGGCGGAAAGTACTCCTACTCCCACATCCGCAGAGCCTGAGCTGACTGCTGCAGCAACAGCCATGTGCGTTGTCATCTCCCGCTCATAGCCTGATATTTCCGTCGGAGATATCTCCTCTTTTTTCAGCATATAGTCTGTAAGTATCCTTGTTCCTGCGCCCTTCTGCCGGTTGACGAACTGTATATCCTCACGGCTGAAGTCCCTGAAGTCTCTTATATTCTTAGGATTACCCTTACTGACCATCATGCCCTGTATCCTCTTTACACCTTTGACAAGAGCAATTCCACCGTCGGGAAACAGCTTTCTTATATAGCTTTCGTTGTATATGCCTGTTTCCTCATCCAGCAGATGTATGGGGGCCATATGAGCCTCACCTCGGCGCAGCGACATGAGCCCGCCCATGCTTCCCACATGTGCGGAGGAAAGGTTCAGCCTTGAATCCCTCCTGTGAAGCATGCTGCCTATCATATCCATTATAAGGTCATGGCTTCCTATGGACACTATGGTATTCCTTATGTCCTCGATATCCCTCATAAGCTCTACCTGTATCTTTTCTCCGGCTTCAACTCCCTCGCTGTTCTTAGGGATCGTCATTATACCGTCCGCCCTTACCAGGGACATGGTTGCCCCTGCACCTCTGGAGAGCGGTGTGGCTATCAGCTTTTCCTCTACCATTCCCAGCTTTATCCTCACATACTCGGTGTGCTTGAGAGAGGATATAAGCCTTCTGGACAATACAGCTTCAGCCTTTGGCCTCGGGGTTATTCCCTGCTTCAGATATCTTCGTATCAGAGGCTTTGCAAAGGTCTCGAAAACAAAATATACGGATACCGGATAACCGGGTATTCCTAAGACGGGTTTTCTATCAATTATCCCAAGAATTGCCGGTTTTCCCGGTTTTGTGGCAATTCCATGCACCAGCACCTGACCCAGCTCGCCAATAAGCTTCACGGTAAAATCCTCACTGCCTGCCGAGGAACCTGCATTTATTATGACCAGGTCATTTTCCTCCACAGCCTTAGCTATGGTTTCCTTCAGCAGCTGATAATCATCGGGCACAGGTTTGAGCCTTACAGGCTCGCCGCCATACTCCCTGACCATTCCCTCAAACATCCTGGAATTGGATTCTATGATCTTTCCCAACACAAGGGGTTCATCGGGCTCTATTATTTCGGTGCCTGTGGGAATTATCGCCACCCTTGGCCGCTTTACGGCCATAAGCTCTGTTATCCCGCCTGAAAGCATAGCTGCTATATCCACCGGCCTTATTTCGTGGTTTACAGGGATTATCATCTCATTGGCAACTATGTCCTCCCCAATAGGCCTTACATCCTGCCAGGGAGCCGCGGCTTTGATTATCTCAACAGTCTCACTGTCTATCTCCACTACATCCTCTATCATTATCACTGCATCGTAAGGGTCTGTGATAGGATCCCCTGTATCCACATAGATGAAGTCCCTGCCCTTGGCCAGCCTCATGGGATTTGCCTCCGATGCCCCAAAGGTGGCTTTGGCCTTTACCGCTATCCCATCCATGGCAGAGGCATTGAAATTCGGAGAGGATACCCTGGCAAATACAGGCTCTGCGGATATACGCCCCAGCGAAGACAGTACCGAAAGCTTTTCGGTAACTGCCGACTCCAGATATTCACGGGTCCGTTCCAGCAGGAGCCCTTTGGCCTCCTCCACATCCATATTGGAAATATATATGTTCCTCTCATGCTTGTTCATCGTATATATCCCGCTCCTTCATGTTTATCTGAACAACTCCACTTTTACGGTCTCACCTTTTCTTATGCCCTCCTGCTCCAGTGGTATCCTTATCATGCCCTGTGCCCTTGCAAGCTGTGAGATGGCAGCAGATTTGGCATGTATCGGTATTGCCACGTAGCCGGACTCTTCCGCCTTCAGCTCAACCAGCTGATGGGTCTCCTTCCCCGGCGATGAGTGCAGGTTCACTCCGCAAACGGCATTTATGCTTATATCCTCCCTGGTCTTTCCCAGGAGTGTGTCAATAAGCTCCTCTACGAAAAGCCTGAATATTATCACCGCAGATACCGGATGACCCGGCAGGCCGAAGACCGCTGCATCCCCTACTTTTCCGAGTATTGTCGGCTTGCCGGGCTTTACTGCCACTCCATGAACGAATACTCCCAGCCCTCCAAAGGAGTCTATGACCTTTTCAGTATTATCCTTTGCCCCTACCGAGCTGCCTCCGGATATCACCACTATATGGCTGTCCTTTGAAGCTTTCTCAACGGTGCTTCTTATCAGGTCATAGTCATCCTTTACCACCATACTCTCAGTCACCTCTCCCCCCAGCTCCTGCACCATTGCTGAAAGGGTATAGGTGTTTATATCCCTCACCTGCCCCGGAGCCACTGCTCCGAAGGGGTCTACTATCTCGTCACCTGTTGAGATGATCACGACTCGGGGTCTTCCGGAGACTTTTACACGGCTTATGCCGGCTGCGCAGAGCACTCCTATATCCTGCGACCTTATTATCCTACCCTTTTGCAGTACTCTTTCTCCCAGCCTTACATCATCACCTGTGAAGATTATGTTTTCTCCCGGTGACACCGAGCTGTGAACAGCCAGCAGACCTTCATCCACTACCTCCACATATTCTATCATCAGCATTGCATCTGCTCCCTGGGGTATCATTCCTCCGGTGGGTACATATACACAGTTCCCCGGACTTACCCTGAGGCTTGTGCTCATACCCATTTCCACTTTTCCGATGATATTAAGGAAAGCCGGCATGCTTTCTCCTGAACCGTAGGTATCACCGGCTACCACTGCATAGCCGTCAACAGTGGATCTATTGAAATCAGGAATATCCAACTGTGAGCATACATCTTCAAAGGCGACTCTGCCTATAGCCTGCCTTATATCGACCTCTTCATGCCCCACCGCGATATTCCCGAAGTGCTGCCTCATTTTTTCTTTTACCTGTCGTACGGTATCAACCTCTAAAAGCTTCATAAGAAGTCATCTCCCTTCAGTCCCTTCCAGGCTGCATTTAATACTTGATAAGATATTTTCTAATTCCATAGCTGTCATTCTATTTAAATTCTAGCCTATCACAGCCCGGTTATCAATATATTGTGCAATCTTCATCTTCATTATAAGAGCGAAACCCTCATTGTTATCTTGATATAAGATTAAAAGGAGCAGGGCTTTGCAACCTGCTCCTTTGTCTTATTTTGTTGCGTTGGGTACGAAAAGCTTCTGTCCGTTTTTAGTATATTCCCTTATCAGCTGCTGTCCCTCATCAGAGGTTATGAACTGTATGAAGGACATAGCCGCATTGTAGCGTATGCTGGGGTACTTCTGCGGGTTCACAGCTATTACTCCATAAGGATTGAACAGTACGGAATCTCCTTGAAGTACTATCTTCAAATTCACTTTGTCGGCAAATGCGTACCAGGTGCCGCTGTCCACCAGAGTATAGGCTCCCATTTCGCTAGCCATCATCAGTGTGGAACCCATGCCCTGACCTGCTTCCACATACCAGGATTGACCCTGAGGCTTCAGATCATATTTTTTCCAGATGGAAAGCTCTTTGGTGTTTGTCCCTGACTTATCGCCTCTGGATATGAATTTGGCCTGACTGTCGTAAATCTTCTGCATCGCAACACCGGCATCCTTTATGGAAGCTATTCCCGCAGGATCATCCTTTGGCCCTACTATGAAGAAGTAGTTATACATTACGTCCTTCCTGTTGACACCATAACCGCTGTCTACAAATGCATCCTCCGACGCTCTTGCATGTACCAGCAGAACATCTGCATTACCCTGCTTGCCCATTTCGATTGCTTCACCTGTACCAACTGCTATTACCTTGGTCGTCACACCGTATTTCTTGTCAAAGGCAGGAACAAGTACATCCAAAAGTCCTGTGTCCTGTGTGCTTGTGGTCGTGGCGAGTATCATAGTTGACTCAGGCTTGCCTATAGCTGGCTCAGCGGGGGCTGCAGGAGCCTGAGTCACTGTTGTATTTGCCGCTGTGGTTGTGACTTTATTTAGGTATTTGCCATGTACATAACCGGTCTTGCCGTTTGACAGGCTTATCTTGTACCAGCTGCCGGACTTTTCAATTATGTTTACTTCTGTATTTCTAGCCAATGATGTCTGAACATTATTAGCTGTTCCCGGGCCTGTCCTCATATTAAGCCAGGAGGCGGTCGTAACTGCCTTGTCCCCTGCACTTAATCCATCGATCCCCTGTGCACTTACCAAAGTAAGATTTGCTGCCATTATCATAACCAAAATGAGTGCTATTGCCAAAATCCTGTAACCTGTGCTGCTTTTTCTGTTCATTTTCATACCTCCTCAATAAATCATTTTTCCTTCGATAAAATCAATGGTCCTGTTATCCTTGGGATTACTAAATACTTCATGGGTGTCTCCGCTTTCTACTATACTTCCGTTAAGCAGAAAAACAAGCTTTTCTGATATTCTCCTAGCCTGGAACATATTATGGGTGATCACTACTATTGATGTCTTATACTCTGTCTTTGCAAGCAATACAAGCTTCTCTATCATCGCAACATTCGCCGGGTCCAGATTGGCTGTAGGTTCATCCAGTAAAAGCACCTTGGGTTTATGTATAATAGCTCTTGCAAGAGAAAGCCTCTGCGCCTCCCCTCCCGAAAGGGTCGCAGCCTTCTGCCTGAGCTTATCCTCAAGGCCTATAAGCTTTGCAAGCTCATATACTCTGTCTCTGGTCTCCTCTTTGTTCACGCCCCGGAGCTTCAAGCTGCAAGCCATGTTTTCATACACAGAGGTGTTGAATACTGTTGGCTTCTGGAATACCATAGACATCTGCCTTCTGGTCTGCAAATCAGGCTCACCCTTTAATTCCTTACCGTCAAAAACTATCCTGCCTCCCGAGGGCTTCTCTAGGCCGTTCAGAATATATAAAAGAGTGCTTTTCCCCGCGCCGCTGGGCCCGATTATTCCGGTGATCCTGCCTGCTTCCAGTTCCAGTTCTTCAATATCCAGAACCTTCTTTTCATCATATATCCTGGTAAGCTTTCTTATAGAAAATATGTTTTCCATCAGCGAGCTACCCCCCTTCCAT
>CAZNMO010000084.1:0-19143 GCA_964574195.1 uncultured Clostridiaceae bacterium
TTCATATATTTACTCTTGGGCATATCTCTGTGGTCCGTTACGCGTTTCGCGTTTCGTGTTACGCGATTCAAGCAAGGCTTCGAAGCCTTGCCCTAATCACGCGTAACGCGCAACTCGCAACCCGTAACCGACCCAAAAGGAATACCCGGATAACTATTGTGTTATTACATCAACAAATATTGACGGGGTCATTACATCTGTTTGAGACAGCTCTCCCACCTCAACAATTTTCTCCGCCTGAACTATAACAAGATCTGCGGCTGTTGCAATAAGCGGGTTAAAATTCCTTGTTGCCTTGCTGTAATAAACATTACCCTTCTTATCTACAATGCTGCCCATAAGCAAAGCCACATCAGCCTTAAGCGGAAGCTCAAGAAGATATTCCTTGCCGTCGATTGTTATTTTCTGTTTTCCTTCCTCCACAACTGTACCGACACCGGTATGTGTCAATATACCGCCAAGTCCTGCGCCTGCTGCTCTTACTCTTTCTGCAAGGGTTCCCTGGGGTACCAGGTCAACGATAAGCTCTCCCGCATTCATCTGTCTGCCTGTTTCGGGATTTGTTCCTACATGAGATACTATAACCTTGCTCACGACCTTGTTTACTACCCACTTGCCAACGCCTTTGTCTGGAAAGGCCGTGTCGTTGCATATGAGTGTAAGATTTTTTATACCCTTTGCAATGACAGCGTCAACCAGCTTTTCTGGGGTCCCTGCCCCAATAAATCCACCAACAGCTACTGTCATGCCATCCTTTATGTAGCTTACCGCTTCGTCGATAGTCTTGATTTTGTTCACAACTCCACCTCCAAGTATTGATATATAACATTATTGCTTAATCAATAAACAAACAAACCTTGTTACATATTTAACATATGCAAATTGTGTGCCAAGCATAAAAACACTGTCCTGATAGTACAGAACACCCATTTTTCAATGAGTGCCCCGAATAATAATATGTATATACTATATGTTCATTCTTAATATAGCCTAAATTCCGGCACATATTTATTAGTAATATCCAGCTTTATAAAAAGGTCTATAAATGTGATATCTGCAAGTATGGCAATTTCAGCGGCTCCATTGTCCGCCAATTATTCGGCATAGACTGTTGTTAAGGCCTTTCAGGCTGGAAGTCTAGCGGACGCTTCTCTACAACGCCAAAATGGAAAAGCAGGCTCTGGATTATCCTTTCTGCTGCATACCCATCCCCATAGGGATTAACTGAATTGGCCATTTTTGTATATTCCGCCTCATCAACAAGCAGATTTTCTGCCAGCCGGTATATATCCTGTTCTTCTATGCCTGCCAGCTTAAGTGTCCCGAAATCTATAGCTTCAGGTCTTTCTGTCTCTGTGCGGAGCACCAGCACAGGCTTACCCAGGGACGGGGCTTCCTCCTGGAGCCCTCCCGAGTCTGTCAGAACCATATAGCATCTGCCCATAAGATTGTGCATTTCATCAACATCCAGGGGATCAAGCAGGTGTACCGACGGCACTCCTCCCAATATACCATAAACCGTTTCCCTGACTGCCGGGTTCTTATGAACCGCATATACTATTTCAACATCCTTATGGTTCTCTGCTATTCTTTTCAAAGCCCGGCATATGTTTTCCAGGGGCTGCCCCAGGTTTTCCCGCCTGTGTGCAGTCACCATAATGATCCTCTTATTTTTGTAATCCAGTTGCTTCAATTCTTCTGTATAGAACTCGAAGTCCCCTGCAACAGTCGTCTTTAATGCATCTATTGCCGTATTCCCGGTTACATATATCCTTTCAGGGTTTATACCTTCCCTCAGCAAATTCTCCCTTGAGGTCTCTGTAGGTGAAAAGTGTATGTCAGCCATTGCTCCTGTAAGCTTCCTGTTCATTTCCTCAGGGTAGGGTGAATACTTGTTGAAGGTTCTCAGCCCGGCTTCAACATGTCCAATCTGGACCTTGTTGTAAAAGGCCGCCAGGGAACCGACAAAGGTTGTGGTCGTATCTCCGTGAACCAGTATTATCTCCGGCTGAAGCTCCTTAATAACCTTTTCCAATCCGCTGAGTGCATTTATGGTAATATCCGTCAAGGTTTGCCTGTCCTTCATAATATCCAGATCAAAATCAGGCCTTATACCGAATATGTCCAATACCTGGTCAAGCATATCCCTGTGCTGCGCAGTAACACAAACATAGGATTCAAACCTGTCATCAGCCTTAAGGGCCTTGACCAGCGGTGCCATTTTTATAGCTTCCGGTCTGGTCCCAAATATCGACAGTACTTTAATCAAGTTCTCATCTCCTTATACAAAATTAAAGGTGAGAATTTGATAACTCCAACTCTCACCATGTACTTACTTTGTATTAAATATAACATGGCACATGGGTTGCGGGTTACGCGTTACGCGTTTCGTGTATGCAAGAAAGGCTTCGAAGCCTTGCTTTAACACGCGAAACTCGCAACAGGACCCTATAGAAATGACCCAATGCCTGCAGCGCGCAACAAAATGCGACATAGTCGCATTTTACAAATCTGCTTTATTGCTTTCCTGTCCCACCTCTACTAGACCTAAGTACTTTGCCCCCATAGAGGCCAAGAGAAAAACCGCAAATACCAGTACAAACGCAGCCTTTAAGGTCACCTCAATAATTGCAATGGCGCTAAAGCCCAGGATCGCACTAACACTATAAAGTGTAAGTACGGCTTGCTTCTGGCTCATTCCCGCTTCAAGCAGTCTATGATGCAGATGTCCTTTGTCGGCCTCCATCATGGATTTCCCGCTTAAAGCCCTTCTGATCATTGCGAAAAGTGTATCGAATATAGGCAGTCCTATTGCAAATATAGGCACCAGTATCGACAGAGCAGCTGCTCCCTTCAGTACTCCTATTATCGAAATCGTAGAAAGCATGTATCCCAGGAACAATGCCCCGGTATCACCCATGAATATCTTGGCAGGGTTGAAATTGTGGGGCAGGAAGCCTAGAGTCGATGCTGCCAGTATGCTCGCCAGGGTCGCTGCAAAGTATTGTCCCGTACCAAGTGCCGCAACAAACAAAGTGGTCGCAGATATTGCAGATATCCCTGCTGCCAGGCCATCCAGACCGTCCACCAGATTGATCGCATTGGTAACTCCTACTATCCAGAACAGCGTCAAAGGATATGACCATACTCCAAAGATTATGTAGGGATCAGCTGGGAAAACAAAGGCTAATGGGTTTGTCACACTTTCTATCTTGACACCACTATGTATTGCGATCATGGCTGCGATAACCTGAACTATAAATTTGAATTTAGCGGGAAGAGGTTTGATATCATCAAAAAACCCGAGGGTTACGATTATTATTGCACCAATCATAACTCCAAAGATTTTGGATTTCATATCGCTATAATTCTGTAATCCGCTTATGTAATACAGCATTCCCGCCGTAAAGCCGAAAAATATCGCAAGCCCTCCCAGCCTGGGTATGGGAACCGTATGCACTCTTCTATCATCCTTTGGTACATCTATAGCACCCACAAGCTTTGCAAGCCTTATCATCAGTGGTGTGGCCACATAAGCAACGACTACAGCTATTATAAGTGCTATAATGCTTCTTGTCATTTTATCACTCCCAAGTACTCTAATTTCCTATATCTTTCAATTTCATTCAATAAATATTCTACTGCAAGGAAAATCTGTTGTCAAATTTACATTGAATTCTTAATTCTTTTGTAAGTATTTTCTCCATATTGTAAGTATTTTCTCCATAAAGCTAATATATTAAAACATTATTTTGTTCCAAAAAGTCTGTCGCCAGCATCACCAAGGCCGGGAACTATGTATCCGTGGTCATTGAGTCTTTCGTCAACTGCCGCAACATATATCTCCACGTCAGGATGTGCCTCTACAACAGTTTTTATCCCTTCAGGCGCCGCAATAAGGTTTACAAGCTTTATACTCTTTGCTCCCCTTTCCTTTAGGAAGGTTATCGCTGCTACAGCCGAGCCTCCTGTGGCCAACATTGGATCAAGGACAATAAGGTCTCTTTCCGCCACATCTGAAGGCAGTTTGCAATAGTATTCCACCGGCTTCAAGGTTTCAGGATTTCTGTAAAGGCCTATATGTCCCACCTTTGCAGCAGGAATAAGTCTCAGCATGCCATCTACCATTCCGAGGCCCGCCCTGAGTATCGGTACGATTCCAAGCTTCTTACCGGCTATGACCTTGGATTTGGTGCTGCAGATAGGTGTTTCAACTTCTGTATCCTCAACCGTAAGGTTCCTAGTAACTTCATAGCCCATAAGCAGGGCCAGTTCTTCGACCAGCTCACGGAATTCCTTGACTCCTGTATTCTTGTCCCTCAATAAGGTGAGCTTATGCTGTATTAACGGATGTTCCATTACAGTTACGTTTTTGTATTCCTTCATTGATTTTCCTCCTAATAATGATTTTATTGATTATTATTTATAATATTTTTGCTCGATTTTCGCTATTTTCTCTACCCTTCGCCCATGTCTGCCGCCAAGAAATTCAGAGCTCAACCATATATCAACTATCATTTTTGCCAGCTCCACACCAATTACCCGCTCCCCAAGGGCAAGTACATTTGCATCATTGTGTTCCCTGGAGACCTTGGCTGAAAAGCAATCTCCGCATAGGGCAGCCCTTACTCCCGGAACCTTGTTTGCAGATATTGAAATTCCTATACCTGTACCACAGCAAATGATCCCTCTGTCATATTCTCCTTTTGCAACAGCCTCTCCGACTGCCTGACCTACATCCGGATAATCTACTGATTCTGTAGTATAGCAACCAAAATCGGTATATTCAATGTTTTTCTCTTTCAAAAGCTTCATTATTTCGTCTTTTAGCAAAAAACCTCCGTGATCACTTCCGACTGCAATTTTCAAATTATAGCTCCCCTTTCTCCTTAAGCTTTTTTATAAGTACCTTTAGGTACTTGCTGATCTCATCACGACAGTATATATATGTTTCCAGCTCGCCGCCAAAGGGATCGTCAATATCCGAACCGCCTTTTCCTTCACAATATTCTGCCAGGGTAAAGGTCTTGGCCTCTGCTTCCGGGTACATATGAAGCAACCTCTTCTTGTGGACAGATGTCATGGTAAGTATCAAATCTGCGCTATCTATCATAGCTTCGCTGACCATGCTTGAAGTATGCTGTGTCAAATCAATACCCATAGCCCTTAGAGCCTGTATCGCATTGTGCGATGCCGGCATTCCGGGAAAGGCCGATGTTCCGGCAGAGCTTGCATAATATACCCCGGACAGGCCTTCCTTATCCAGGTGATGGTTGAATAACGCTTCTGCCATACTGCTTCTGCACGTGTTTCCCGTGCATACGAACAATATCCTTTTCATGGTTACACCTCTATTATATTTGACCCTGCAGCCTTCTTCATCCTGTTCATAACAGCCATACCCACATTTTTTTCGCTGAAAGCCTCCGAGTATATTATGTCTACACCCAGCTTGTCAAATTCCCTTAGCCTCTTGAATACATTAGACGCAATAATATTGGAATCGGTTCTGCTTCCCAGTGAAAGCACCACGCAATCCTTATAATAAGCTTCAGTCTCATCGCTGGCAAGTACTCCGACCTTCATGCCCTTACCTGCGCTTTCAGTGACCAGCTCCTGTATTCTTCTCTTAATATTGTCCAACTCACCTTTAACTATTATCATTTCTGCGTCAGGTGCATAATGTATATATTTCATGCCCGGAGCCTTTGGGACTTCCTTGTCACCAACGCTCCCGCCGTTTACCAGGATAGGCCCGAGTATGCTTTCCAATTCCTCTAGCGTTACTCCGCCCGGTCTCAATATTACCGGCTTTTCACCGGAAAGGTCCAGTATTGTGGATTCGAGCCCTATACGGCAATCACTGCCACATAGTATCATGTCGACCTTTCCCTTCATATCGGCAATAACATGCTCCGCCATCGTAGGACTGGGTTTTCCTGAAATATTGGCGCTTGGAGCTGCAATGGGAAGCTCACTTTTATTGATAAGCTCAAGGGCTATTTTATTGTCCGGCATTCTTATTGCAACAGTATCAAGCCCCGCTGTCAATTCAAGGGGTACCTTTCCCGACTTTTTAAAAATCAGGGTAAGTGGTCCCGGCCAGAATCTTTCGATCACATTCTTGGCTCCATCACTTAAGGGGCTTCCTATCAGATATAAAAGCATATTCATGTTTGAAATATGTGCTATCAGGGGATTGTCACTGGGCCTCCCCTTAGCGGTAAATATGGCTTTGACTGCTTCTCCAGAAAGCGCATTGGCACCCAGGCCATACACAGTCTCTGTCGGAAAAACAACAGTCCCGTTGTTTCTTATAGCTTCTGCAGCCTTATCCATTATATCAGGATCCAAATCATTTTCATTGAGAAAATATATTTCAGTGGCCATCTCTATTCCTCCGAAAAACACTTGTGATAAACATAATGATATTATTGGTCAACAAACTTTTATTTAATCTATATGATGCATATCATATGATAAATATAGCGTCAGACACCTCATCCGGTGCTTCGCACCACCTTCCCCTCAAGGGGAAGGCTTGTGACATAAAAAAAGCCATGTTTTTACGCTAAATACATAATAACACAGCAAAAACCCATATACAACTTTAACAATTCCTTCTCAGAGGCTTTTTGAAATGACTATACCGCACATGATCCCTACTATCATCCCAAGGGTGGAAACCCTGCCCTTGTAAATATTCTGCGTTTTGGGTATCAATTCACCACAGGTTATGTAAAGCATTGCCCCTCCCGCAAAGCTAAGGCACAGACAGATCAAGCCGCTGGATATCTCCCCCAGCAGTTCTCCTGCGAAAGCTCCGATACCCATTGGTATCCCTGCCAGTATTGTATATATCAATATCTTGAGCCTGTTTATTCCTCCCATCTTCAAAGGGGCAGCCATGGCTATTCCTTCAGGCATGTCATGAAGGCCTATGGTGATTGCGAGCCCCAACCCCAGGTAATCACTGGCGGCAAAACCTGAACCTACTGCCAGACCTTCAGGAAAATTATGTATGGCAATTCCTATGCCAAGCAATATGCCGCTTCTGACCAGGCTGAGATCTTCACTGTATTTTTCGCTTACCCTCTCGGGTATGAATATTTCCACCAAAAGTATCATTCCAACGCCGAGTATTATCCCGACAAGGCTTACGAATATACCACCCATATCGAAGGCTTCAGGCAGCAGATCAAAGCATACCACCGATATCATTATTCCGCTGGTAAAGCCCATCAATACCGCCATAAACCGTTTGGTGGGGTTCCCTAAAAAAAACGTTATCAAGCCCCCCAACCCTGTACCTACCATCCCGCATAAGAAACCTATGCAAGTCACAGCAAAAAGCCTGCTCACCATATTTCCTCCAATTCACCAAAGCTAAACGAAATCATTCCATATATTTATATTCAACCGGAGGATATATAGAACAGCATATGCCTTGGGATAAGCTCGGGGAGCAGTGGTTTCGCGTTGCGCGTTTCGTGTTTCGCGTGGAACGATACGGGCGATTCTTCGAAGCTTTTAAGAAATAAAAAAGTGCAGATTTCTCTGCACCATGTAATTAATATTAAAGCCCCAGAGCCTCACTAAATCGCGCAACTCGAAACGCGCAACTCGTAACGGGACCCCATAGGAATACCCAAGAAAGCTTCTATTCCGCATCCTTCAGTTTATCTGCCTGGGCGCTTGTTATCAAAGCATCTATCATTTCGTCAATATCTCCGTCCATAAAGGAATCCAGCTGATACATTGTAAGCCCTATCCTGTGGTCTGTCACCCTGCCCTGAGGGAAATTATAGGTCCTTATTCTTTCACTCCTGTCGCCGGTACCTACCTTGCTCTTTCTATCGCTGGCAATCTCTGCGTTATGTCTTTCTATTTCCAGGTCGAGAAGCCTGGACTTCAATACCTTTATGGCTTTATCCTTGTTCTTCAGCTGTGATTTTTCATCCTGGCAGGACACTACAAGGCCTGTGGGCAGGTGAGTTACCCTTACGGCACTATCTGTTGTATTTACGCTCTGTCCGCCGTGACCGCTGGAACGGAAAACATCAATTCTCAAATCATTCAGGTCTATCTCAACATCAACATCTTCAGCCTCAGGCATAACCGCAACGGTTGAGGTCGATGTATGTATCCTTCCGCTGGCCTCAGTACTGGGAATCCTCTGGACCCTGTGTGCTCCGCTTTCATATTTTAGCCTGCTGTATGCCCCCCTGCCGTCTATTTCGAAGATAACCTCCTTATAGCCGCCAATGTCTGTAGGATTGGAGCTTAGCATATCAACCTTCCAGCCCATTCTTTCAGCATATCTGACATACATTCTGAAAAGGCTTCCTGCAAAAAGCGCCGCCTCTTCCCCTCCTGCTGCGCCTCTGATTTCAACAATAACATTCTTTTCATCGTTGGGATCCTTGGGAAGCAGCATGAGCTTGAGCTCTTCCTCAGCCTTCTCTTTCTTGTCCTGAAGTTCTGCTATCTCGAGCCTTGCCATTTCCTGAAAATCCTTGTCCGTCTCCTCCTCCAGCATTGCCCTGGAATCTTCGATACCCTTGAGTATCGACTTGTATTCCTTGAATTTCGTGACAATGGGCTCCAGGCTTGAGTGCTCTTTTACAAGCTTCTGCCAAAGGCCTTGGTCCCCGATCACCTCAGGATCACTTATCTTGTGGCCTAGATCCTCATACTTTTCTTCTATAAATTCCAGTTTATCCAGCATCCTATCACACTCCAAATATAATCAGATGGTTTTTCTATATCCATACACACATCTATCATTACCAGCAAGATCTTTTGCAATGTTTACACACTGGAAAAGACCGCTGTCTTCCATGATCCCTTTTACCTCGGCTCCTTGATCGTAACCTATCTCGAAGGCAAGGATCCCGCCTTTTCTTAAAAATTCCGGGCTGTCCCTTACAATACTTTTATAGTATACAAGTCCGTCTTCGCCTCCGTCAAGTGCCAAGTGAGGCTCATAGTCACGAACATTGACAGCCAGGCTTCTTATCGAAGCACTCCTTATATATGGAGGGTTGGATACGATAATGTCGACCCGCCCTTCAAGGCCTTTCCCTATGATATTCTTGAACAAATCGCTGCCGACTATTCTTACCCTGTCCGCCAGCCTATGTCTGACTGCATTCAGCCTGCAACATTTCAATGCGATATCGGATATATCAACTGCCCATATCTCTGCATCGGGTATGGCGGAGCTAAGACTCAGGGCTATTGCGCCGCTTCCTGTGCACATGTCGATAATACATGGCTTTTCAATACTCTTTGCCAGCTGAAGCACCTTTTCCACTACTGTTTCAGTATCCGCACGGGGTATAAGAACTCCTTCCTCTATATAAAGCTCCAAGCCCATAAACTCCTGGGTATTGGTTATATACTGGACCGGCTTTCCTTGCCCGCGCTGGCCTACCATTGACCTGAACCTATCTGCGACCTGTGGCTCTATAATTAGCTGCTTTTGTGTCAAAAGCTTTATTCTGTCAAAGTCAAAGCCTGATCCATTCAGCGCGTGTATAAGCAGCAACTCTGCATCAAGTATGGGTGTAGCTGTCATATTGCTTTTTTTCAGCTGCTCAACTGCATCCCTCAGAAGCTCTTTTATACTCTCCATTACCAGTTATCCGCCTCCGGATCTGCGACAAGAACATTTTTGAGTGCTTCTATTGCTACCTCGATCTGTTTGTCATCCGGTTCCCTAGTAGTTATTTTCTGTAGCCACATTCCAGGAGCCGATACGATACAGGACAGCTTGCTCTGGCTTCTCCCAGCCCATTTGATTATCTCAAAGGATATTCCTGCCACAAAGGGTATCAATATCAACCTTGTCAAAAGCCTCATCAGGACTCCGGACCAGCTGAACATGGAAAACAGCAGTATACTGACGATCATGACTATGAATAGAAAGCTGGTACCGCATCTGGGATGCAGCCTGCCGAATTTCTTTACATTTTCAACCGTAAGCTCTTCCCCGTATTCATAACAGAATATGCTCTTATGCTCTGCACCGTGATACTCAAAAACTCTCTGAATATCCTTCATTCTGGATACTGCCATGATATAAGCAAGAAAAATTGCGATCCTTGCTATCCCTTCCAGACCATTCAGTATCAATTTATTGGTAGTGAATACCTTGAATACATCAACCACAACAGTCGGAAGCAGTATAAAGAGACCCACCGAGAATGCCACAGAAATCACAACAGAGATCCAAATTATGTTGTTATTCAGAAATTCATCAAACTTCGAAGGCTTCTTATTCTTTTCTTCCTCCTCTTCTTCAATGAACTCAGCCGAGTACATCAGCGACTTGACTCCCAATACCATTGAATCCACGAAAGCAAAGATACCCCTGATTACCGGTATCTTTGATATAAATTTCCTGTTTCCTTTAAGCTTTTCTCTTTTGACAATTATCTCGCCGTCAGGCTTGCGAACTGCGATGGAATAATCCTCAGCTCCCTTCATCATGACACCTTCGATAACAGCCTGGCCTCCAACAGATTTTGGCTTTATTGCATTTAATGCGCTTAAAATCTTCATTTTTTTCTACCTTTCAAGCAAATTGCTTTTGCTATACCATATATCAAACACCTATAGAGGCTCCAGGTTTTCGGTCCACCTGCATCCAGTATTTCCGAATCCTCTTAAGCCTCATATAGTAGTATATCGTTACTTGCCTCAATTTACAAGTAGGGAACGATCCTCTCACCAGGTACACAACTGTGTATATTTTTGTCGAATATTAAAGATATTTGTTTAAAATTATCTATCCTTGTGGTAAAATATTACTATGAGCCATATGTTATTTTTTTATCATACACTGATTATGGCACGGAATAATTCATTTCGGAGGATACAGTTATGGCAAATGTGCTGGTAGTAGATGATTCAACGATCATGAGAAGGAATCTCTCCGCAATACTCTCGAATGCAGGCCATACAATTGTTGCTGAAGCACCGAACGGTGAGCTTGGTGTCAAAGAGTACAAAAGGTTTAAGCCCGATCTTGTAACAATGGATATTACAATGCCGATACTCGACGGTATCAATGCTGTCAAACAGATCATGGCCGTTGACCCGGAGGCACAGATAGTCATGATAAGCTCCCTTGACCAGAAATTCATGGTACTTACAGCGCTCCAGAATGGTGCAAGGCATTATATTATAAAACCATTTAGTCCTGAAAAGGTACTTAAAGTAATAGATGATGTGCTGAGTACTTCTAAAAACAAACATGCCGCAGATACGGGAAAAAGCTTCAAGGTCCCTGCCGGCAAGCCGCAGAATTCTTTTGGTGCGATAAACAACACTATCACAGATATTAATTTTTCAATAAACAATATTAACAGCTCTATTAAAAATCTGGATTCTGATTCCTGATAAAATATGAAATAAAGGGCTTAAGTCTGATTCGATCAGCCTTAAGCCCTTTTATTCTTTTCGATAACATTTGCGTAAGCAGCAAATCAAGAACAAGCCTTATCTTCCGGGAACCTGGTGGCATTTTCTACATCTGGCCTCGTAGCTCTCCTTTGCTCCTACCAATATTATAGGGTCATGGTAGGACGCAGGCTTCCCGTCTATCAGACGCTGGGTCCTTGTGGCCGGATTGCCGCATTGCATGCATATAGCCTGGATCTTGTCCACAAATTCGGCTGCGGACATCAGCTCCGGTGTGGGACCAAAAGGCTCTCCCTTAAAATCCTGATCCAATCCTGCGGCTATAACTCTTTTTCCCTGGTCAGCAAGCTTTGTGCATATTCCCACTATGCTTTTATCAAAAAACTGGACTTCATCAATAGCTATAACAACAGCATCTTCATCAAGATATTTCATTATATCCTGGGGCTCCTGGATCTTAATAGCCTCTATCTTGATACCATTGTGGGAAACCACGTGGTCAATTGCATATCGGTCATCTATGCAATGCTTGAATACCTGCACCTTCTGCTTTGCTATCCTTGCCCGGTTTATTCTCCTGATCAATTCCTCACTCTTACCGCTGAACATTGGCCCTACAATGACTTCGATCCATCCATGATCCTTTGGTCCGTACATACTCCAACCCCCTTCAAGTACGCCCCCAGCGTGCTTGCGCGCCGATTTCGCATATCATGAAATGATATGATTAACCCTTACGAAATCGTGTGCATCCGCCGGAGGCTGTATCATCAGTGGAGTCCATCTCCGCTGATGATGCAGTTTTTTACTTTACTACATTATTATAAATGCTGTGACAATTTTAGACAAGAGGAGTTGAAGGGGAAGGCTGAGGCAAAAAATAAATAGAGGTTAAAGCTTGCTTTAACCTCTATGGATTATTCTTCTTTGTTTTCTACTTTATCCAAATTAAATCTCTTCTTGAATCTGTCAACACGACCGCCTGTATCTACGAGTTTCTGCTTTCCTGTAAAGAAAGGATGACACTTGGAACAAATTTCCACCTTGATTTCCTTTTTTACTGAACCTGTCTCAAATGTTTCTCCACAAGCACATTTTACAACTGACTCTCCATACTTTGGATGGATTCCTTCTTTCATTCTATTCACCTCTTTCTTTATGGAATGTATATACGTGCGACACAATCACACATTATCATCTGGTAATACATTAAGCCATAGGGCATAAGTATAATACCCGCCGACAAGTATATATTTTAGCATAGAATTTCATACTTGGCAAATATTTTTTATCCCATTGCATAGCTTGTTATTTTTTATAGCATTCCCTACAAACAGAAATAAATTACGAGATGATTTTGTGTTTTACGCAGTACATGATAATCAATTATCAGATATGAATAAATTATTGCTCTAGCTGCTTATTCTCTGAAATTTGAAAATTTGATTGCATCAATAAACTCTTCATTGCTTCTGGTATGCACAAGCTTGTTAATAAGGTATTCCGTTACTTCTGAGTTTGAACCGCTACTGAAGGCTCTCCTTATGGACATTACTGTTTCGTATTCCTTTGAATTCAGAAGCATTTCTTCCCTTCTGGTGCCAGAACGGTTCATATCTATTGCAGGGAATATCCTCTTCTCTGAAAGCTTTCTGTCCAGGTGTACCTCCATATTGCCAGTACCTTTGAATTCTTCATATATGACATCATCCATCCTGCTTCCCGTATCAACCAATGCTGTTGCCAGAATGGTCAGACTGCCGCCTTCTTCAATATTTCTGGCTGCGCCGAAAAACTTCTTGGGCTTGTATAGCGCTCCCGGATCAAGTCCGCCCGAAAGTGTCCTTCCAGTGGGTGAAATGGTCAGGTTATATGCCCTGGCAAGCCTTGTGATACTGTCCAGCAGTATAACTACATCCTTCTTTTGCTCCACAAGTCGTTTGGCTCTTTCCAGAACCATTTCAGCTACCTTGCAATGATTCTCGGGCATTTCATCAAAGGTCGAATATATTACATCGCCGTTGATCGATCTTTTCATATCCGTTACTTCTTCAGGCCTCTCATCAATCAGCAGTACGATCAATTCTATCTGGGGATAGTTCTGTGTGATACTGTTGGCTATTTTTTTCAGGAGGATCGTCTTTCCTGCCTTTGGAGGCGAAACAATAAGCCCTCTCTGCCCCATACCTGTTGGTGCAAGAAGATCGATAAGCCTTGTAGATAAGTCTTTTGGATTGCTTTCAAGAACGATTTTTTTATTTGGATAAATTGGAGTAAGATCTTCAAAATATGGCCTTCTTATTACACTTTCCGGATTATCGCCATTCACTCCCTGTACATATAAAAGTGCGGGAAATTTCTCGCCTTCCTTTGGAGCTCTGGTTATACCGGCTATCCTGTCACCGGTCCTTAAGTTGAATCGCCTTATTTGAGATGGAGATATGTATGTATCCCTGTCACCTGACTGATAGTTGTCAGACCTTAGAAATCCAAAACCGTCAGGGAGTATTTCCAGTATACCGTCTGCCCTTCCTCCCTTTTCAACATCCTTGCTCTCCAGGAATTTCTTTTCCTCGTCACTAAGCGGCTTTTCAGGAGCATCCCTTTTAATTACCGGTTCTTCTGCTGTGCTTTCAGGTCGGCTTATCTCCACTGCCCGCTCTTCCTTGACAGGCGGCTTTATGATTCCCTGTGCTATTTTGGCTTCTTCAATTTTCTTTAATATTTCCGCTACCAGCTCGTCCTTTTTGAGCTTGTAGTAGCTTTTGATATCCATTGATTTAGCAAGCTCTCTAAGCTCAAGCATGCTCTTTTCCATAAGTTCATTCAACCTGTTATCACCTCTCTAAAAATTATTTCCACTTTTTATATTATAATACAATTGAAAATTTAAAATAAAACAAATTGCGGCGGATTACACAAATGTAGATCATTCCGCCGCAAATCAAAATCAATGTAGCACAAATCTGTTTAAGCCCCGCTTAAGCAGATTTTGCAAAGACACGGGTTTCCGGTGTCATCCTTCAAACCCGTGCCCTGATGATTTGATCAAACCTCAAGTACTTTTATAAGCTCCTGCAGATCCTTCTGGAACCTTATAGCCACCTCTTTAACCAGCTTTCTGTTTCCGACAAAGGCAATGTCCAGTCTGCTATTTGGGCAGCTAAGGATTTTCACTTTTTCACTAAGTACCTGCCTGGAATTGAACACGAACAGGTGCTCTTTATCACAGGCAATACAATTGATGTATACGCAGAAGGTCTTTGAATCGCTACTTTTTATTCTGAATAAAATGTTGCCGCAATCACAGCTTTCCTCATATAAGCTGTTCTTTGAAAGATTGAAAAGAGAAATGTCTCTGATTATTAATTTGCCGCAATGCCTGCATCTTACTGCCGCACTGATATTCGTATCAAAAAGCACGATATCACCCCCCTGGATATTGATAGCTTATAATAATACTATTCTACATGTATTTTGAAAATCCTTTTGTTTATGTTATATGTTTTTTAATACCATCTAGTTGGCAAGGCCAAGTATCTTTCTTGCTTCGTTTGGTGTGGCCACTTCCCTGCCGCATTCCTTTGTGATCCTTGCGATCCTGGCCACAAGCTGTGCATTGGACTCTGCAACTACACCCTTTGAGTAGAATATATTGTCCTCAAAGCCGACTCTTACATGTCCTCCCATGACTATAGCCATCACTCCCAGCGGAAGCTCAGCCCTTCCTATTCCCGCTACAGTCCAGGTGCAGCCGGCAGGAATGCTGTTTACCAGATACATCAGATCTCTTGGTTCTCCCGGCATAGCTCCCGGTACTCCCAAAACAAAGTCGAAATGTATCGGCAGTGTAAGCAAACCCTTTTTCACCAGCTTCAATGCATTATCGATCATGCCTTTTTCAAATACTTCGATCTCAGGCTTTACACCGTTTTCCTTCATAACCTTTGCGAAGCTTTCCATATATTCCTCGGAATTCATGAATACATCTGAGCCGAAGTTGCAGGTACCTGTGCTGAGAGAAGCCATCTCCGGCTTCAGATGCACCGGCTGTATCCTTTCTTCCTTTGAATGCCATACAGCTCCGCCGGTTGAAGGTTGGAATATTATATCACACTTCTTTGCGACTTTTTCCTTTATCTCTCTATATACCTCTATATCCTGAGTAGGGGTTCCATCCGGCTTTCTAGCATGTACGTGAGCTATTGAAGCTCCTGCCTTCCATGCCTGATATGCAGCTTCTGCTATTTCATCAGGACTGATGGGCAGGTTGGGCTGTTGCTCCCTTGTTACCTCTGCGCCGGTAAGACATGCTGTTATAATCAATTTATCCACAATAATACCTCCTGATTTACTATCTTGAGTATGTTGTTGCGCGTTTCGTGTTGCGCGTTACGCGTTTTGGGGCTGATCCTCCGAAGCCTTTTGTTAGAAACGCTGTTTATCCTTTGGTACTACACAGGTGCCGCTTGCTCTGCATACAACTACAGGTGTTTCAAGGACCTCAGCAGCCGAATCATTGATATCCGTTCTTGCCTGAATGACCTTTCTCGCTTCAAACTGCATCTTTCTTGATGTATTACCTACCTTTACTATTTCACCTACCGCTTCTATATAGTCCCCTGCAAATACAGGTGCAAGGAATTCCACGCTGTCGTAAGCGCAGAATAGGCCCTCGTCTCCATCATTCCTGATCAGCAGCTCTGTTGCGACATCTCCGAAAAGTCCCAGCATTCTCGCACCGTCTACCAGATTTCCGCCATAATGTGCATCATGTGCACTCATTCTAAGTCTTATTGTTACTTTATCCATTTATATTCCTCCTGTTTTGTCTGTTATTGTTTTGATTCCGGTATGCTCATTTATAGTCTTTGAAAATATATGAATGTTTAGAGAACTGCTCATTTACTACGCTTACGATCTTCTCTACATCAAAGGGCTTTTCCAGGCAGTATACGGCGCCGCTTCTAATTGCCTTGTCAAGCTTATCAGGCTCACTGTGTGCAGTCACAACTATGGGTATCAATTCCGGAATGTGCGTTTTCAAGGCTTTGACGATATCCCCTCCGTCATAGCCTGTATTGTTGCCCAACCGCATATCTACGAGGGCAACATCCGGTATGAATTCCTTCGCTACCTCTATTGCCTCCTCATAGTTGCTTGCTTCAGCAACCTTAAAGCCTTCCTCCTGGAATATTTCACTTATTAGAAATCTGACACCCTTCTGGTCGTCAACTACAAGCAGCTTTTTGCCCGTCATTGTACCTGCCTCCCCGAAATCAACTAATGAACGCATTTAATAAATGCAATACTATATATTCAATATCAAGTTATTTTTTCCTTCTTTTATTTACAAAAACCAGTCTAGTTTACACCAACCAATTTGTCTACGCTTGCTCTGAGGCTTGCCATTGCTGCGTCAGCCCCTTCGCTGTCCTGCCCTATAACAGAAAAGTATATTTTCAGCTTTGGCTCAGTTCCCGAGGGCCTTATACAAAACCAGAATCTGTCTTTCAGGATGAACTGAAGCACATTTTCCTTCGGGAGCACTATCGGTCCGTGATAGTCCATGTAGTCCCTCAGTTCAACTACGCCGACCCCGTTGATTTCTGATGGCGGGTCTTTTCTCAGTGTTTCTATCAGGCTGATCATTTCTTCCATACCCGCCTTACCCTTGAAGGCTATCGAAGTGAGGCTTTCCTTGTAATATCCGTACTTCCCGTATAAGTCCACAAGCCCCTCGTAAAGCGACTTTCCTTTTTTCTTGTAGCAAGCAGCCATCTCACAAATAAGCATTGAAGTCATTACCGCATCCTTATCCCTCACAAAGGTTCCGGCCAAATATCCATAGCTTTCTTCATACCCAAATTCGAACTTTCTTCCGCTGGCTTCGAATTCCTTTATCTTTTCTGCTATATATTTGAAACCTGTAAGGACCGATATCGTTCCAACATTGTAGCTTTCCGCTATTTTCTCTCCCAGTTTTCCAGTTACTATTGTATTGATTATAGTGCTTTGCTTGGTAAGCCGTCCCTGTTTCTGCCTGGAGTCAAGAATATAGTCAACAAGCAATGCTCCTGTTTGATTCCCTGTGAGCACCACATATTCACCCTCCATATCCTTCACTACAACACCTACCCTGTCACAGTCCGGATCAGTCCCTATTATTATATCTGCATTACATTTTTTCGCCATTTCAATAGCCAATGTAAAAGCTTCATGCTCCTCCGGATTTGGATATTTCACAGTAGGAAAATTCATATCCGGCAGCTCCTGCTCGGGTACGACCATAACATTGGCAAAACCAGCTTCCTTCAAGGCCCTCCTGACAGGGATATTACCCGTGCCATGCAAAGGAGTATAAACTATCCGGAAATCCTCCTGCACTTCCTTCACTATTTCGGGATTTAGGGCAAGGCCGCCTACCTTCTCCAGATACCTGTCATCCATTTCTCTTCCCAAAAACCTGAGAAGCCCTTTATCCTTAAGTTCACATTCCTCGAGGCATTTTATCTCAGAAAAGTCCTGTATCGAATTGGCTTCCGCAATAAGCTCCTCCGCTATAGGAGATACCACTTGCCCGCCATCACTCCAATATACCTTGTAGCCGTTGTACTGAGGCGGATTATGGCTTGCTGTAATAACTATGCCTGCTGTCGCTCCCAGCTCCCTCACTGCAAAGGAAAGCTCCGGAGTGGGCCTGAGCTCGTTGAAAACATACGCTGTAATACCGTTTGAATTCAGCACTCTTGCCGCATCAATGGCGAATTCATAGGAAAAGCGCCTGGAGTCATAGGCTATTACCACGCTCGGGTCCTCTACCTTCTTTTTTAATATATAATTTGCCAGGCCTTGCGTTGCTCTGCCGACAGTGTATTTGTTCATCCTGTTGGTTCCTGCGCCTATAACTCCCCTGAGCCCTCCGGTCCCGAACTCAAGGTCCTTGTAGAATCTATCCTCAATGTCCTTTTCGTCATCCTTGACTGCCATAAGCTCTTTTCTTGTGTCCTCATCAAAGGTGGAATCAGTCATCCATTGGTTGTATTTTTCACGGTAATCCATAGTCATACCTCCTTTACAATCCCCTTTAAATACTTCCCAAAGTCCTCTTTCAGTTCATCCCGCTTAAGTGCAAACTCTACAGTAGCCTGCAGAAAGCCCAGCTTAGAGCCTATATCATACCGCTTGCCCTCAAAATCATATGCATATATCTGCTGTACCTTGGATAAGTCCTTAAGGGCATCTGTCAGCTGAATCTCCCCTCCGGACCCCGGCTTTGTCTTTTCCAGAATTCCGAATATTTCAGGAGTAATTATATACCTTCCCAGTATGGCTACATTTGATGGAGCGACTTCCTTTGCAGGCTTTTCCACTAGATCTCGTACCCTGAAAAGCCTTTCGTTCACCTGTTCGAAGTCAACTATACCGTATTTGTCCACATCCTGCGGGCTGACCTTCTGAACTCCCAGGACGGTCCTGGAATAGCTCTCATATACATTTATAAGCTGCTTGAGGCACGGCACCTCCGCGTCCACTACATCGTCCCCCAACAGGACTGCAAAAGGCTCATTACCTACAAAAGCCTTGGCGCAATATATTGCGTGGCCTAGTCCTTTTGCTTCCTTCTGCCTAACATAGTGTATGTCCACCAGGTTGGAAATATCCTTTACCTGCTTCAGAAGTACTTCATTACCCTTCCGTTTCAGCTCCAGCTCC
>CAZNMO010000085.1:0-18907 GCA_964574195.1 uncultured Clostridiaceae bacterium
TCCCGCAAGCAGAAGACTATAAGCAGCCTGGTTGAACTGCTTTCAGAAACAACGGATATCATAATCGAAGGCATAGAGAAGAAAGAAGATCTTGATATTGCAGAGCGTCTGGGAATAAACTATGCTCAGGGCTTCTTATTGGGAAAGCCGTCTCCTTGGGGAGAGCTTTTATAGGTAATTCCATACCAGATAATAAAAAGTACAGTTCCAGTGAGCAGCAGCATTGATGGTGAGAGGCCGCCAGAAGAGGAGTCCTTTATCCAGGCTTTGTCAGGGAAACCTTCAGGGTATTGGATCATAATTGTTCTACCCACCTGTTTCAGGTAATAAGGTGAACCTGCTCCGGAGATGAAAGTTATCTCATTTCCTGTAATATCACGGAAGGTAATAATTGGATGTACAGCAGCTCCCTTTGAGGGTGCTTTTTCATGTATTCCTATTATAGTGCCTTCAGCTTCAAGGGTATACTCTGAATATCGGCCAAACTCCCTGGTAAGACCGGAAATACCGTAATACAACGATATGATGCTTGCAAGTAGCAGAAAATGTACGCTGCTTTTCATGTTATCCTCCTGATTGCTTTATAAGGTGAAATACTTGATATAGCCTTATTATACACAGATTGACCGGTGAATACCATACGCATAAAAAGTCCCTTGGAAGCTTTGGCGGCCTCCAAGGGATTTCTGCATTCAACGGGTTATCAGCTTTGTAGCCAGTCTTATAAGGTACATTAGCAGTCCTATAACCAGTAGCAGCAGGCTGACCCACATGAATAAGTCCTTTGCATTTGTCAGTATGCTTGCCAATGAAGCGACAAAACCTGCAATTTTGGGATAGCTGAAAAGCATTGAGAGTATCAGGAGATTTTCAAGCCAATCCGCCAATCCTGCTGCAAAGGGTATGAGACTTATGTACATGAGCTTGCTGTTGCAAGGCAGGAACTTGCCGAGGAAAAAGGCAAGGGCGGCAGACCAGAACAGTGTGTAGGCCAGAGGAAAGGCAAAATCCAGCATCAGAAGCATTCTGGCATAGAACACCCTGCCCGTGTCTCCAAGCTTCTCCATAAAGGCACATACATCCTGCGCAGTATAGCTGTCACGCATGTCGAGGGGTGTCAGGCCTGGGAACCGTTCGCTGAACTCTGCGGCCCCAAAAGGCTGGCCACTGATGAGCATGTACATTAATACGAAGAAAAAAGCCAGAGCCAGCAAGGTTTTCGGAGAAGACAACCTCTTTACATTTTCATTCAGTTTATATAGCATAGATATCAACCTCCAGTTTTTATTAATCACTAAATGATATGCAGAAGGCTAACCGCTTAGAAAGCCTGGCATCAGTCAGGACAAGGCTTTTGCCAACTTTTTTTATATGGATTGCCATCATAATGGTATACATACTATCAGGCCGACAAATAATACCGGTGAGGTGAAAATAATGAAATCAATAGATATCCTGGTAGACGAGCACAAATATATAAAGATGGTTCTTGGGGCCATCAGGAAGCAGTGTATTTCCATAGTGCAAGGAGAAAAGGTGGATTTCCAGCTGTTTTATAATATAATCGACTTTGTGCGGAACTTCGCCGACAAGTACCACCACAAGAAGGAGGAGGACCGGCTTTTCAATATTATGGCGGAGCATCTGGGGCTTGGCGTTGAAAGCGGGCCTATAGCGGGCATGCTTGTAGAGCATGATATGGGCAGGTCACATATCATGGAGCTGGAGAAGGCCTTGAAGGAATGCGAAAGTGGAAGCAATGACGCCAAGGTTGATATAATAGCCAACGCCATAGGCTATGAGCAGCTGTTGCTCAAGCATATAGACAAGGAGGACAACGCAATCTATAGACATGCGGAAAAGCGGTTGGCCAAGGAGACCCTGGAGAAGCTGGATGTAGAATTTGAGGCTATAGAAAAGGACAGCGGAAATACTGCCATAAGAGATAAATACATGGATTTTGCAAGGAGCCTTGCAGCCAAATGAAAGAAAGGGCAGACCATTGCCCTTTCTTTTTGCTTCAGTATTCAGTGTGTATGGAGGTATAGCCGTATATAAAATGGTAGTGCCTTTTATCCAAGGTCGTTATGCATTGATAAAAATGCAGATGTCCTTCCTCCACCTGGATCTCAGGGCTGGTTATTATCGAATAATAATGGACATGCTCATTGTTCTCGCTGGTATAGCCCGACATATAGTGGATATGACCGTCAAAGTCCGGATTCTTGGTAGTTACTCCGGAAAAATCATGAGAATGTGAAGCCATTTTGCTGGTCTTGCCTTCAAAGCTGTGACTGTGAAGCTCGTCATACATGATATGCACCCCCTCATATCAATCTATGCAGATCTGTGGAATATGGTTATATATAAATGAGATCAACACAAAGTTAGAATAAGCTTCCGCCCTTTTCAATGCAATTGAATAATTGCATTTATTGATGTATCATAATGAGTAATGAAAAAGATGAAAATGGCGGGTAATGACATGAAAGCAAGGATATTGGTCGTTGATGATGACTACAATATAGCCGATCTCATAAGGCTGTACCTGGAAAAGGAGCTATATGAGGTCAAGACTGCTTATTCGGGAAGGACAGCCTTGGAGGAATTCCATTCCTGGACACCGGATCTGGTGCTGCTGGATATAATGCTGCCTGAACTGGATGGTTACGAAATTTGCAGGCAGATAAGGAAAGTTAGTAATATCCCCATAATAATGCTTACTGCAAGGGGTGAAACCTTTGACAAAGTCCTGGGACTGGAGCTTGGGGCCGATGACTATCTGGTGAAGCCCTTCGAGCCAAAGGAACTTACAGCTCGTGTCAAGGCGGTGCTCAGGAGGACCATGAGTCCGGAGACTACTGCCGATGAGATAGTTTACCCTCAACTGGTCATTAACAAGAGTGACTATAGTATAACCTACCAGGGGAAAAGAGCAGAGATCCCGCCCAAGGAGCTGGAGCTGTTCTACTTCCTTGCAAGCCATCCCAACCAGGTGTTTACCAGAGAGCAGCTTCTGGAGAAGGTCTGGGACTATGATTACCTGGGGGACAGCAGGACTGTAGATGTTCATGTCAAAAGGCTGCGGGAAAAATTCAGCGATGAGGCCGGTAGATGGGAGATCAAGACAGTTTGGGGAGTTGGCTATAAATTCGAGGTGAAATGATGAAGAACAGTATAGGAAAGAAATTATTTATCACATATGGTATAGCGATAATAGTAGGTTTTCTTATCCTGGCACTGGCGCTTCTTAGGATGCTGGACCAATATTTCATTGAAAACCGGAAGGAGCTTTTGTACGAGCAGGGCAGGAAGGTTGCACGTGAGGCCGCGCAGGTGCTGTATCTGGGCAATTCCAATTCCAGAAGTCTGGAGAACGACCTGCAGGTACTGGACAAGTTCCTCAATGCTCATATATGGGTAGTGGATGATGGAGGCATAATAGTTGCAGTCTCCGGTTCCAATGAAGGGAGTATTCTGGGAAGGAGCATCCCGGAGACGGATATGTCCATACTAGCCAAGGGGGAAAGCATAGAAGAAAGAGGCAGCTTTGAGGGGCTGCTGCTGGAGCCTTCATTAACGGTGGGATATCCGGTATTTGTGAACAATCGGTTTTCAGGTGCGATCCTGGTACATGCCTCATTGCTGGAGATAACAAAAAGCTTCAGGGAGGCATATCGGCTTATCCTGTGGGCGATACTTGTCTCCATAGCTATTGCATATGGAATACTGTATATACAGATAAGAAGGATATCAGGCCCCTTGAAGGAAATCAACGAGGCCGCAAAAGTCATTGCAGGCGGAGAGTTCCAGAAGAGGCTTGCTATTGATACCGGAGATGAGCTGGAGGAGCTTGGCAGGAGCTTCAATAACATGGCGGAGTCCCTTGAAAGAATAGAGGAGAATCGCAGGAATCTTATAGCCAACATATCTCATGACTTGAGATCACCCATGACTTCAATAAAGGGCTTTGTCGAAGGGCTGCTGGACGGGACGATACCGGGGGAAAGGCGTGAGCATTACCTGAATATCGTTTTGGGTGAGAGCAACAGGCTTATATCAATGACCAATCAGCTGCTGGAGCTCAACAAGATGCAGCAGGGAGAGCTGGAGCTTCAGGTGGAGGCTTTTGAGCTTAACGAAACGATACGAAGGAAGCTTATCGCTTATGAAAGCAGGATTACAGAAAAGCGGCTGAAGGTGACCCTATGCATCTATGAAGAAAAAAGCTATGTGTCTTCCAATCAGGGTCTGATCGAGAGGGTACTGTCAAACCTAATAGACAATGCGGTCAAGTTTACACCGGAAGAGGGCAGTATAGAAATCAGGACCTCCGATGCAGGCGAGGCCATAAGTGTGGATATCAGCAATTCCGGGACGGCAATCAGCGCAGAAGAGCTGAACAAGGTCTGGGACCGCTTCCACAAGGGAGATAGCTCAAGGGGAGTATACAAAGGCGGCTACGGTCTGGGGCTGGCAATAGTCAAGGAGATAATAAGCAAGCTGGGAGAGAAGATATCTGTCTACAGCGGAGAGGATCATGTGAAGTTCAGCTTTACTGTTAAGAAGGCATGAGTGATGATCTGCTGTTATGCAGCAGATTTTTTTTACCCAAATTTTCATAAATGAATCAAAATGTTTACAATTTGTTCATATTCTGTTCAAATTTATTGTTTATATTTAATACATAACATATAAAACCAATAGTTCATTTGACAAGGAGGAGAAAACAATGAGTGAATATTTCAATGACAATATAGAAAATAACAATGAGAATAATGTCCAATTCTACAGGGAAGTGATAGAAAGGAAGCCCGAAAAAAGCCCAAAAAAATTTGTAGCCTTGGTATTGGCCGCAGGGCTTATGATCGGTACGGTATTCGGTTACGGAATGGACAATTTTCTTCCCAACCCCGGTAATGACTCAAATAAGGTATATGCATCCGCAGTGGAGAACACCAGGATACTATACAATGGAACTGTATCACCTGTAGTACCCATTGCAGAGAAGGTTTCACCATCAATTGTTGCTATAAGTCTTAAAACAAAGGGCCGGGACTTCTTTGGCAGAGTTTATGAGGGAAGCGGAACAGGCTCCGGGATCATAATCAATGATCAGGGGAATATAGTTACCAACAACCACGTTGTAGAAGGTGCCGATGATATCATGGTCATACTAAGCGACGGTAAACAGCTGGAGGCAAAGCTGGTAGGCCGTGATGAGCAGACAGACCTTGCTGTGATAAAGGTAGATCCAAAGGGCTTGAAGTCTGCAGAGCTGGGAGATTCCTCAAAGCTGAAAGTCGGTGAGCTTGCAGTTGCAATAGGTAGCCCGATGGGTACAGAATATGCAGGCTCTGTAACAGCGGGGATCATAAGCGGGCTTAACAGAAAAGTAAGCGTAGGAGACAACTCGATAAAGCTTATCCAGACAGACGCAGCAATAAACCCCGGTAACAGCGGCGGCGCACTTGTGAACAGTGATGGACAGGTAATAGGGATCAATACGATCAAGTTTGCAGAGACTACTGTTGAAGGTATGGGCTTTGCAATACCGATAAATGAAGCAAAACCAATAATAGACAATCTTATCCAGAATAAGAAAATATCAAGGCCTTATCTGGGTATTGGTGGACGTACAGTAACAGATGAAGAAGTAGAACAGTATAAGGTCCCCCATGGCGTACTTGTCACATCAACAGTGGAATTCAGCGGAGCTGACAGGGCTGGTATAGGTAGGGGCAGCATAATAACAAAGTTTGATGGCAAGAGCGTAAAGACAATAGAGGATCTGGTGGCTGAGATACAAAAACATAAGGTCGGGGATGTAGTAAAGGTTGAAATCTATGACCAGCTCAACGATTACAAGACAGTATCGGTAAAACTTCAGGAAAGCAGTGATAACTAGTGAAATACGAGGGAAGTATATACAGACCGCCCAGTGAGGCATACAGCCTGATAATCCAGGCAACCATCGGCTGCTCACATAACCGGTGTACCTTCTGCAGCATGTATAAGGATAAAAGCTTCAGGATAAGGCCGGTAGTCGAGATACTTGCCGACATAGATGAATTCAAGGGTAGGGCCGGGAGCGTGGAGAGAGTTTTTCTGGCCGATGGAAATGCTCTGGCAATGAAGACAGATGACTTGAAAAGGATATTGCTTAAGATCAGAGAAGTCCTGTCTGAATGCCGAAGGGTGGGTATATACGCCAGTCCCCGCGATATTCTGAGAAAGACTGATGAAGAGCTTGCAGAACTGAAGCAGCTTGGACTTGGTATAGCATATATGGGCCTGGAATCGGGAAGTGACGAAATACTTAAGAACATAAAAAAAGGCGTCACTTCAGATGAGATGATACAAGCAGGCAAAAAACTAAAAAGCTCAGGGATCCAACTGTCTATAACAGTGATTTCGGGGCTGGGCGGAAAAGTCGGATGGATGGAGCATGCTCTGAAATCCGCAAGGGTGTTGAATGAGATCGATCCTGATTATCTCGGCTTGCTCACCCTGCTGGTGGAGCCGGGAACCGAGATGGAAAAGCAGGTTGATACGGGCTCTTTTAAACTGATGAGTCCCATAGAGGTTATGAAGGAGACCAGGATGCTGATAGAAAACCTTAAGCTGAGCAATTGTGTATTCAGAAGCAATCATGCATCCAATTACTTTGCCCTCGCAGGAACTTTGCCTAAGGACAGGCAAAGGCTCCTGCATGACATAGATGATGCATTGAAAATGGAATATGACTATAAGGATGAATATTTCAGACGCCTATAATGTTTTATAGGCTCTCTGAATTCTGAAGCTGTATTTCCTGACGGGGCCTATAGCGGTTTGTACCCCAAACCCCCAGGATTATCATAAAACCACCGGCCAACTGATACCAGTGAAAGGGCTCATGTCTGACCAAAACACCTGCAATGATTGATATCACTGTTGTGAGATTGGAAAACACAGAGGAACTGGCGGCTGGAAGCTTTGAAAGCATATAATTGACCATGAAGAATGCGCACACTGATGAAAGGATACCAAGATAGAGTATCGGAATCAGTGTGCTCGTTGTTTTTATTGCTGTATAATACATCAAAGGCTGGCCGTTCACAATACTTGATGAAATATAAAACAAATTGAATACTATTGCCCCGGTCCACATCATCACAAAGGTGATCTCCACAGGAGTAAAGTGGTCGGAAAGCTTTCGGGACAGTATATTATAAACTCCTGCAGATAATACCGCGCCAAAGAGGGCGAGTATTCCGGCAAAATGCCCTGTTGTTCCTGATGAACCTGACATAAGGACGATAAAAACCACTCCCAGCACAGAAGCCAATATGAAAGCCAGCTGCGCCTTTCCGGGCTTTTCTTTGAGGAATATGGTTGCGAAAATGGTAACCACAATAGGAATGAGGGCTATCATTATACCCGCTTCAGAAGAAGAGGTAAGCTTCACACCGGTAGTCTCAAAGATAAAATATGCGATAGGCTGGAAGCAGGTCATAATAAAAAGCTGCTTCAGGGGCTTTTCCTTGTAATCAAGCCTGACCTGCTTTGTCAACCAGAGTAGTGTCAGCATTATGGAGGCCAGGGTAAACCTGCATGCAAGCAGAAGCGAGGTCGGCAGGGTATCCAGCGCCTGCTTGGTAAACATAAAGGACAGACCGAAAATTGATGCCATGATCAGTCCTGCAAGGTATGGAAGATATGCTTCATATTTTTTCATAACTAAACACCCGAATCTTCTTAAATTTCACTTCCATTTCATATTATCAGAAGCTGTGAAGGCTGTCTATGAAAGGTATTAAACATATTACATACCGTTTGTCGATATAATTGTATATTTCATATAATATAGGCAGTTTTTTGAAGGACTCTGTAAAAATAAGTAGAATTATATACTTAAATTTATGCCGCAGATCCATATTTATGAGGGGTGTGATACTGTGGGGATTTGGGGAAAGGATATCGCCAGGACAAAGTATGTGGGACAGGTCTATGTGGACCAGTTGGCAAGCATCAAGAAGCAAAAAGAAACGCTGCACAGGATAGCTTCCAAATGTGTGAACTGCAAAGAAAATGAGTATTACAGCATTTATGAGACCTCCAGGCTTTTCAATGTACTCAGTATACCTTTGGTACAGTGTGATACAGTATATTACTTCAGCTGCCCCGAGTGCAATTATGGCTTCAAGCTTGAGCCGGAGGAATTCAGGCTTCTAGAAAAGATAGCATTGGTAAATATGAAATATCTAGAAGGCTCCATCACAAAAACCGAGTATGAAAGCAAGCTCAGGGATATCCAATCATAAAGGATCCGGAAACCGGATCCTTTGTTTTTTTGTATCAAAAGCCTTTGCGGATATTAAAGAATTCTAAAGCAAATAATAATGAAAAATATTAAAAAGAATTTTCGGAGGTGAGATGATGGAAATAAATCATACTGAAGCTTTTACCAATTGGGCTGAATGGAAGGACACCTTGGGAAAGGCTGTGAACCTTGGGGAATCCATTGGAATGTCAGACAACACTATTGATAAAATTGCCGTAAAGGTCGGTAATTTTCTTGCAGCCAGAGTGGATCCGGAAAACAGGGAGCAGCGTTTGCTGCAGGAGCTTTGGAAAGTGGCCGACGACAGCGAAAAGAAGGTTCTGGCAAAGCTGATAGTAAATATGGTGGAAACAGGCAGGAAGCAGTGACGTACCAAGGTCACTGCTTATCTATCGTCGTTTGCGATTTATGGAGAAGCTGGCACCTATGCGATAACCTGCAATAGAAAAAGCAAGTGCTCCAAATGCATAAGCAGAATTCATTATAACAAGCCCTGCCTCACTGAAGGAATACAACAGTGCCAGGATCAAAGCGGGAAGACTGAGCCATACTCCACCAAGCCCGACTGAATGACCGGCAAGCCCAAAAGCCATGCCCAGTAAAAGATAAGTAACGGTTACCAGCAGAAAGGAGAAGATCCTCTCCCTGATGGAAATCACATCTGAAAACATAAAATTAAAAACCAGAAAAAAGCCCGGGAGTATTCCTACTAAAAACTCTGCCACCGACCAAATGTATTTTTTCAAATTAACAGCTCCTTAGCTAATATCTATATTATTATTATACAATAATGTACTATAATAATCCTTAAGCAGCTCAATATATTAGGCTGGTGTTGAAATCCGTATCGGCGTATCAGACTGAAATGCGGCTTGTAAAATGCTTCAAAGAGAGCCTATATTAACACATTGACAGTAATGGCATTAAAGCTTATAATAAAATAGCCGAACAGATAAAGCTGGTCGGTATCAGAAAAAGTTAATAATCTTGGCCGTGCTAGACGGGGAGACTGCGGTGCCCTGTAACCTGCAATCCGCAATAGCAGGGTTGAATTCCTTTGCTGAGGCGCTCGCCTGTGGGGACTGCCCCAGGCAAGTGGTGTCGATGATTGGGTCCTGCGCAACGGAAATTCATGAACCCCGCCAGGTCCGGAAGGAAGCAACGGTAAGTGAACCCTTTCGTGTGCCGCAGGGTTGCCTGGTTGGAGCTAACTACCCGGGTAACGCTGGTAGGTGCGCGTCGAAGAAAGGTGCACGGCCATATATTATAAAAACTTGTTAATGACAAGTTTTTTTATTTTTTTGACGTTTTTTTGACTATTAGAGAAAATTTCTCTCCTAAGATACATATTTACAACAATATTGTTACATAAATTGCTTTATACTGATATAATGTATGAGGGAAGTTGTCGATATTGGCATAAAGGGGGAAGATTACCGGTGCATAGATTGAATTTTAAACTCAGAATATTGTTATGCTTTCTGGCAGTATCAATAATCCCTTTCATGCTGTCCTGGGCACTTCTGAATAATACCTATAACAGAAAGATGGAGCAGGACTTTAAGAATTTCAACTACATGTACATACAAAACCAGATGGATAAAATCGAGCAGATTTTTAAACAGAAGGAGATTGAGATGAAGTCCATTGCCCAGTCCTTCAGCCATCTGGATCTTAATTATACCAACCTATATGCATTTCTAAGAGATCAAAAAAGCATTGATCAATTCTATATGAATCTGTACATAATCATGCCGGAAGGCAGTGTATATACAGATGATTTTTACTATAAGCCCCAAAATATTGATTATACAAGACTCCACAGCTATACCAATGCTAAAAAGGCACAGGAACTGGTATGGCTTGAGCCATATACCGATGCTATAAGCGGATATCCGTGCATAGGTATGTCAATACCCTTGATAGACAGGGATGGAAAACCCTCAGGGGTGTTGGTGGGGAATATTTCACTGAAGACCTTCGGCAATATGCTTGTAAATGCGAAATACATGTCCGGGGAGGAGATGTTCTTTATAAATTCTGCCGGCTATGTCAAATTCCATAGTGCCGGAAAATACAGCGAAACTGCGAATATAAAGGATGAGAGCTTTATATTGTTCCCAGCCTCCGAAACATTGACAAACCTGGAGGAAGGTTACAGAGAGTTCGGATATAACGGCAGGGAGTGGGCCTGCAGCTTCTCACAGATAAATTCCAACGGTTGGAAGGTCGTATCCCTTACTGATATTGACGAGGTAAAAGACACCTTCAGCACAATGAACCATGATACACAATCTGTGATCATAATACTGGGCTTGTCATGCAGCCTGATTGGGATCCTTGTATCGCTTTTCTTGTCCAGATCTGTATCCACCCCTCTAATGGAGCTTAGGGATGGTGTCATGGCTATTGCGGCGGGCGATCTTGAAAGCAGAATTGAGATGAACAGGAACGATGAAGTGAAAGAAGTGGCTGATGCCTTCAACAAGATGGCTGCAAGCCTTAAATATACCTATACGAACCTGCTCAAAAGGACTGAAGAGCTTTATACCAATAATAAGGAGCTGCAAAGTGCCAATATGCAGCTGGAAGCTTCCTATGAGCAGTTGGAAGCAACAATGGGGCAGTTGAATGAATCCGAAGAAAAATACAGGACCATGATGGATAATATCTCGGATATGGTGTTTGTGATAAACCCTGAGGATAATATCGTATACATAAATAGCAGTGTTGAGAAGATAATGGGCTATAAGGATACGGAGCTTATAGGGAAGTCGGTGCTGAACATAGTAAGGCATGAGTATCCCGGGTTCCAGTTATTGGCTGCTCAGGACAATGACTACAGGGAGTTTGAAGGAGAGTTCATGAAGCGTGACGGCAGCATCATGCAGGTTGAGGGCAGTACCAAACGGGTGCTGGAGGACGAGCAGGTAGTGGGGATACAGGCCATAGTAAGAGACGTGACCCAGAAGAAAGCTATGGAGCTGCAGTTGAGGAGAAAATACGGAGAGCTTCAGACCCTGAACAGGATAAGCAATACCCTCGCTTCGACCATGGATTTGAACAACATGCTGACTATAGTTGTCAACCATGTGGCCGACATATCACAGGCCCTTGTGTGTGCCATAAGGCTGGTAAGTGAAAAGGATCCGAATATACTTGAGCTTAAGGCATTAAAAGGAATAAGGACTGAAAGGTATGACAGAGGGAGCATTGATATAAGGACGGATATAACACAGCATGTGTTTGAGAAAAAGGAATCTCTTATATTTGAGTTTGATGAGAACAATATCCCTTATGACTACTACAGATCCCTGTATAAGGATAATGGCGCAAGGTGTGTTGTAATAACCCCCATTATGGTAAAGGCCAAGGTAATGGGAGTATTGTGTGCGACCCTGGAGGAGAATCCGAAGAAAGAGCTTGTCGAGCTTATAGGCTCCCTTGCGAACAACATGGCAATAGCCATAGACAATGCAAGGGCATATGAATCATTGAAGCATTCTTACCTGAAAACCGTCCAGAGCCTTGTATCCGTCGTTGAGGCAAAGGATGAGTATACGGAAAGTCACTCCATCAGAGTAGCAAAATATTCGGCCTTTATTGCTGCTGAGATGAATTTCCCCAAGAGCTTCATTGAAGACATCTGGGTTGCAGGAGTACTGCATGATATAGGGAAAATAGGTATTAATGACTCTATCCTCAACAAGGCAGGTCCGCTTACAGCAGAGGAGTACAATGCGATAAAACAGCATCCGGAGATCGCATATAGGATCGTATCAAAGATCGGCCTTGGAGAAGATATACTGATGGCAATAAAGCACCACCATGAGAGATATGACGGCAAGGGTTATCCGGACATGGTAAATGGAGAGGAAATATCCATAATGGCTTCGATCATAAGTGTCTCAGATGCATTTGATGCCATTACCTCCAACAGGCCATACAGGAAATCCAGGAGCCTCAGCCAGGGAATTAATGAAGTTTCGTGCAACAGAGGTACACAGTTCAACCCGACCGTGGTCCAGGCCTTTGAAAAGGCATACCTGTTGAAACGGGAAGTATTTCAGAGAATATATGACGATGCGGAAATAGACTTCTTTTAATGCCCGAAACGGGCATTTTTCTTTTTACTATAAGGCGTGGTTATGCTAATATCATAATATGGCGATAATGATTAAGGTATTGGATTTGAAAATCTGGAGGTAACTATGTATACAGCTTTATATAGAAAGTGGAGGCCGCAGACCTTTGAGGAGGTATGCGGACAGGAGCAGATAACGGTCACTCTCAGGAATGAGCTTGAGAGCAACAGGATATCCCATGCATATCTTTTCTGCGGCACAAGGGGCACCGGAAAGACAAGCACCGCAAAGCTGCTGGCAAAGGCAGTCAACTGTAAGGACCCCAGGGATTTCAACCCTTGCAATGAATGTGAGAGCTGTATCAGCATCAATGAGGGAAATTCAATTGATGTATATGAGATAGACGCAGCTTCAAACAGGGGTATAGACGATATAAGAAATTTAAGGGAAGCCATCAAGTTTACACCAACCTTGGGCAAGTACAAGGTATATATAATAGATGAAGTTCACATGCTAACCAATGAAGCCTTCAATGCCCTTCTGAAAACCCTTGAGGAACCGCCGGAGTATGTGCTTTTCATACTGGCCACTACTGAACCGCATAAGCTGCCGGCAACTATACTTTCCAGGTGTCAGAGATTTGATTTCAAGAGGATAGGTACCGATGTCATTTTTGAAAGACTGAACGCCGTCTGTCTGGAGGAAGGTCTGGATGCTGATGAGGCAGCTCTGAAGCTTATTGCAAGAAACAGTGACGGAGCTCTGAGGGATGCACTGAGCATCCTTGATCAGTGTTCTGTATACGGTGACAGTAGTATCACTCATGACAGTGTACTTGAGGTCCTGGGGATCGTCAATGATGAATATCTGTTCAGGATATCCGATACAGTGCTGAGGGAGGATGCCGGTGAGGCCATAAGGATAGTTGACGCATTAGCCTCCGGAGGCAAGGATATCAGTCAGTTTATAAAGGACCTGATGGTACATTACCGCAACCTTATGATGACCAAAGTAGTTGCAAAATGTGAAGAAGTGATCGATATGTCCCTGGAGGGCATAGAACAGCTCCGTAAGCAGTCTGAAGAGTATAAAAATGACAATATCATCAGATGTATAAACATATTATCCGAGCTGGAGGGAGAAGCCAAGTGGTCAGCCAATCCCAGGATACTTCTGGAGGTTGCGCTTGTAAGGATGTGCAGAGCGGGAGGCGACAGCAGCCTTGACGGGGTGCTGGCAAGGCTGGCAAAGCTGGAAGATGCCCTTTCAAAGGGGAGCTTCACTCCATTGACAAAGGAAAAGCAGGCAGCCTACAGCCTGAAAAGCCCGGATTCAGAACCTGCACGCAAGGAAGCTGCAGCGCCGGCCAAGGTAAAAACAGTGTCGGAAGCAAAGCCCGGAAGCCAGGATATCGTGCAAAAATGGCCAGGCTTCATGCAGGATATAAAAAGCAAGGGCAAAATAAAGCTGCGGACATATCTTGCCATGGCAAAGCCATCGGTCCTGGAGCAGGGAACAGTCCTTCTCACCTATGGCAAGGAGGATGCATATTCCAAAGAGGCCCTGGAGACACAGGCAAATAAAGCTGATGTTGAGTCCGCTGCTTCACAGTACTTCAGTCAGCCCATAAGGATACGCTGCGTTATTGAAGGAGAAGAGCTGCAGGATAGTGGAGAGACCAATGACGATATAGTAAAAGCTGCGATTGAACTGGTGGGCATCGACAATATTGAAGTGGTAGAGGAAGAATAGTATAATATATGACAGGCAAAAGGCTATATACCTGCCTATTGCCCTGAACAATAAGAGGAGGAATTATAAATGGCTAAAGGCGGCTTCCCGGGAATGGGAGGAAATATGAATAATATGATGAAACAGGTACAGAAGATGCAGAGGGATATGCAGAAGCTTCAGGAGGAGATAGAACAGAGGACTGTTGAAGCCAGTGCCGGGGGCGGAGCTGTAACTGTAGTGGCAACAGGAAAGAAGGAAATAGTATCAATAACAATAAAACCTGAGGTAATCGACCCGGAGGATGCGGAAATGCTTCAGGACCTTATCACTGCTGCTGTTAATGAGGCTATAAGACAGGCTGATGAGATGCTCAGCAGGGAAATGAGTAAAATAACCGGTGGAATGAATCTGCCTGGAGGATTGTTTTAATGAGCTTTTATGCAGCTCCAATAGCCAAGCTTATTGATGAGCTCTCAAAGCTCCCGGGTGTTGGAAATAAGACCGCCCAGAGGCTTGCCTTCCATATACTGAAAATGCCTCAGGGCGATGTTGAGCAGCTGGCGGGCTCGATAACAAACGCCAAAAGAAATATCAAACAGTGCAAGGTATGCTGCAATATAACCGACTCAGAGATTTGCAGCATCTGCTCCAATGCAAAGCGTGACGGCAGCATCATCTGTGTTGTGGAGGATCCCAAGGATGTGGTCGCCATGGAGAAGACAAGGGAGTTCAAAGGACTGTATCATGTGTTGAACGGCGCCATATCCCCCATGGAGGGCATAGGGCCGGAAGAGATAAGGATAAAAGAGCTTCTCATGAGAGTAGCCGATAATGACATAAAAGAGGTCATAATTGCCACCAATCCCAATATCGAAGGGGAAGCTACCGCCATGTATATATCCAGGCTGCTGAAGCCGGCAGGAATAATGGTAACCAGGATAGCCCACGGGGTACCGGTAGGCGGGGACCTGGAGTATGCCGATGAAGTGACGCTGCTGAAGGCCCTGGAGGGTCGGCGGGAGATATAGTCATAGTAGAATTTGCATCAAGAAGCATAGCAAGAGGAGGTATAGGATACTTCTCAGGCTATGCTTTTTTTATCTGTTAAGATTATCAAGATGTGCTTCTGGTTAACCTTTAACCTTTCCCCTTAATACTTCACATCAGATTTTAAAAGAAGTTATTGACATACAAATCTATATATCGTAATATTGCAATATATAGATAATGCAATGATTGCGTGGAGGGAAATATATTGGAAAAAAATTTTACAAATTATATTGAAATTGCAGAATTGCTGAAGGTATTGGCGCATCCTGTAAGGCTTTGCATTGTCAAGGGATTGATCGAAAAGGGAGAATGCAACGTTACCTATATGCAAAGCTGTTTGGACACTCCTCAATCTACGACATCTCAACATCTGCAAAAGTTAAGGTCTGTCGGAATTGTTGAGGGCAAAAGGAATGGTCTTGAGATAAAGTATAGGGTATGCAATGACAAGGTTTATGAATTAATAAAAACGTTATTTATTGATAACAAATAAAATGATTTTGGAGGTATCAAAATGGGCAAAAAGGTTTTAATCGTTGGAGGAGTAGCCGGAGGCGCTTCAACTGCTGCACGGCTCAGACGACTGGATGAAAATGCAGAGATCATAATGTTTGAAAAGGATGAATATATATCCTTCGCCAATTGTGGATTGCCGTACTACATCGGAGGTGTAATTGCGGAGAGGGAAAATCTGCTGCTCCAAACGCCGCAGGCAATGAAAGAAAGGTTCAATGTGGATGTAAGGGTCTTTAGCGAAGTTACCAAGGTAGATCCTGAAGCTAAAAAAGTGGCCGTTAATTCCCGGGACAAGGGAGTTTATGAGGAGTCCTTCGACTATCTTGTACTGGCACCGGGGGCATCTCCTGTAAAGCCTCCGATAAAGGGAATAGAATCAAAAAAAGTATTTTCTTTAAGAAATATTCCAGATACAGATGCTCTGAAGGCTCAGGTAGACAAATACACAAAGCCAAAAACTGTTTCGATGGGAGGAGAGTATGCCGAACACGTAGGTCAAAGCTCAAAAGCTACTGCCATAGTCATAGGCGGAGGCTTTATAGGGATCGAGACCGCAGAGAATATGATAGAGAGAGGGCTTAGTGTCATTCTGGTCGAAGCGGTACCTCATATCTTAGCACCCTTTGATTCGGAAATCGCCATGGTGGCTGAGGCAGAGATGGAGTCCATGGGAGTCGAGCTTCACCTTGGAGATGGAGTCAGCGAATTTATTGAAGAGGGAGACAGGATATCTGTAAAGCTTGCTTCAGGAACAGTAGTTACCGGAGACTTTGTAGTTTCTGCCATAGGGGTAAAGCCTGAGACCGGTTTCCTGAAGGATTCCGGAATAGTGCTCGGACCAAGAGGTCATATTGTGGTGGATGACCATATGCGGACCAACTACGAAAACATATATGCTGCAGGAGATGCAACAGAAATAGTTGATTATATTACCAGGAATAAAACAGCGATTCCGCTGGCAGGACCTGCTAACAGGCAGGCTAGGATAATTGCCGACAATATTTCGGGGATAGACAGAAAATACCTGGGAGCTATGGGGACTTCAATACTTAAGGTGTTTGAAAGGACAGCAGCTGCAACCGGTATGAACATGAGAAATGCTGCAAGGGCAGGGATAAATGCAAAATCAGTTACCATACATCCCAACAATCATGCATCCTATTATCCTGGTGCTACACAAATGACCATCAAACTTGTATATACAGAGGACAGAAAGGTGCTGGGAGCACAAGCCATAGGCTATGAAGGCGTGGACAAGGTAATCGATGTTGTTGCCACCCTTATTAAGTTCGGTGGCACTATTGACGACCTGGCGGAGCTTGAACTTGCTTATGCACCGCCATTCCTTTCTGCAAAATCTCCTGCAAACATGCTTGGCTTTGCGGCTCAGAATGCTTTGGACGGACTAGTTGATAATACAACTATGGAAGAATTCAAAGAGCAGTTTGACCCGGCTGCAATGCTTCTGCTGGATGTCAGAGAACAAATAGAGGTTGAAAACGGAAAGCTTGAAGGAAGCATCAATATTTCAGTAAACAAGCTGAGGGAGAGAATGAATGAGCTTCCTAAGGATAAGCTTATATGGATATATTGCCAGGTTGGCATCAGAGGCTATATAGCTGCAAGGATCCTCAATCAGAACGGATATAGAACAAAAAATCTGATCGGTGGTTATAAGCTTGCAAAGATATCATCCTTCAAGCCTTCTGAAAGTAAAGAGCGAACAAATTCAGGCGATAAGGGCCAAGGCGGAAAGGCAGCAAACAGCAGCCTGCCGGAGATGGAGCACATTTCTGAGGCCAAGGTGCTTGACGCAAGAGGGTTGTGTTGCCCCGGACCGCTTATGAGGGTCAAGGCTGCCATGGATGAGATGCAGCCAGGACAGATACTCAAGGTGCAGGCATCTGATGCAGGCTTCTATGAAGATATAAAGTCATGGTGCGACAGGACCAACAGTGAGTTGCTGGATAGATCAAAAAAAGCAGGCGTTATAACAGCGTTGGTAAGGAAGGGCGTCAGCAGTCAGCTTGTTATGGCAGATACAGCTTGCCAACCGGTTAAGGATAACAAGACTATCGTTGTTTTCAGCGGAGACCTGGATAAGGCCCTGGCATCATTTATCATTGCAAATGGGGCTGCATCAATGGGAAAGAAGGTAACCATGTTCTTCACCTTCTGGGGGTTGAACATATTGAGGAAGCCTGAGAATATTCCAGTTAAGAAGGGTTTTATAGATTCCATGTTTGGGGCGATGATGCCCAAGGGACCGGATAAGCTGACGCTGTCAAAAATGAACATGATGGGCATGGGTACAGCTATGATGAGAAAGGTGATGAAGGACAAGAATGTTTCTTCACTGGCTGAACTTGTTCAATCAGCAATAGACAGCGGTATAGAACTGGTAGCATGTCAGATGTCCATGGATGTAATGGGATTAAAACAGGAAGAGCTTCTGGATGGCGTAAAGCTTGGAGGAGTGGGCTACATGCTCGGAGAAGCAGAAGACTCCAATATGAGTCTCTTTATTTAGTGAACCATGGTGCTTTGTCAGGAAGGATGTTGCACATCCTTCCTGTTTTATGACAGTTGCTTTTCGTTTCATATTATAATATGTGTACTTAAAAAAACACCTCAGTATATTTTTGCTAATTAATGGATAAATTAGTAATGATAACGGAGGTGTTTTTTATGTCTACCAATCTGGCTGCAAGGAAGCCAAAGAAGCAAAAGCGTTTGGGCGATATTGTGGGTTTTGTGCTTGGAAGCCTGCAGGGTACAGGGGTCAAGGATGAGGAAGAGGAGTTTCTAAAGACGATTCATATAGCACAGCAGGAAATGCTTGATGCTCAGAGCTATTTTGATAATGTTACCGCTCCTGAACTCATTGACCATGCAATATACAAGATGGAGGCCACCAAAGCCCAGTATGTATACCTTATAAGGCTTGCAAAGGATAGGGGGATGAGGGTAAGCATTTAGTTCAGGCACTGCTGCATGTACCCCAGGGTTTGCTAAAAAGAGGAATATTATAAAAAGTATATAATATAAATAAGCATACAATATGTTTCGTGCTGAACATTTTTAATAAACTCTAGCAGCACATGCTGAGAGCGTAATGTAAAAAGGGGGAGTTGTGTTGCCGCAGATAGATGTATTTTCAATATTGGCTATCTTTCTTGCCATAGGAGCAGTATAT
>CAZNMO010000086.1:0-9381 GCA_964574195.1 uncultured Clostridiaceae bacterium
TGCATTGGGATCAGTACCCTCAATTGACCCGCAGCTTTCCAACTCAATACCGTCTGCAAATGTTATCAAGGGCTTCAGCGAAGGACTTATAAGGGCTTATGAGGGAAAGGTGCAGCCTGGCGTTGCTGAATCATGGGATGTATCCGAAGATGGACTCACCTACACCTTCCATTTGAGAGATACCAAATGGAGTGACGGATCTCCTATAACAGCAAAGGATTTCGAGTATGGAATAATCAGACTTCTTGATCCGGCCAATGCCGCCTCATACTCCTTTGCAGCATATGTGATCCAGAATGCGGCTGAATTCAACAGCGGCAAGATAACTGATCCTACACAGGTGGGAGTCAAGGCTATTGATGACAAGACTCTGGAGATAAAGCTTGTGAATCCGACCTCCTACTTTGTATCTACCATGGACCTTTGCTGCTTTTATCCGGTAAAGAAGGAATTTGTTGAGAAGTATGGTGCTGAATTTGCGACTTCAGCAGACAAAATACTCAGCAATGGCCCATTTATACTCAAGGATTGGAAGCATGAACAGGAAATAGTGCTTGAAAAGAACCCGAATTACTGGGACAAGGATAAAATAAAGCTTGAAAGCATTAAGATACTTCTGGTAAGCGATCCCAACACAGTGCTCGGAATGTATGAAAACGGCGAGATCGACTTCTGTGATGTACCAACTCCATTAGTTGACAAGTATCAGGCCGACGGAACTGCCAAGGTATACATGAGCGGTGCTGATGACTGGATGAGGATCAATTTCAAAAGAACAGAAAAACCCTGGCTGCAGAATGTGAATTTTAGAAAAGCCCTCAATTATGCAATAGACAGGGAAAACTATGTAAAGACAGCCACCAAGGGCCTTTTCTTCCCGGCGACCCGTCTGGTCCTTCCGCTTATGGCAGGCGTAAATGGCTATTATTGTGAAGAATACCCCATCGACATATATCCTACAAAGGCTGATACTGCCAAGGCAAAGGAATACCTGGACAAGGCAATGAAGGAACTGAATATCACAGATCCAAAGCAGATCACAGTAGAATACACCATATCTGATGATGATGCCACAAAGCTTATGGCAGAAGTGCTTCAGGACCAGGTAAATACAAATCTGGGTATCAACTTTGAGATAAAGATGGTTACATATAAACAGAAGCTTGCCAATGACACAAAGGGCGACTTTGATCTTATATACAACGGCTGGGGCCCGGACTACAATGACCCCATGACATACCTGGAACTCTGGGAGACCACAAATTCACAGAACGGCGGCAAATTCAGCAATGCTGAGTTTGACAAGCTTATCTCTGCTGCCAGAGTGGAAACCGACAAGACCAAGAGAATGGAAATGTTCCATAAGGCAGAAACGATACTGCTGGAGGAAGCAGGCTTTGTACCGCTTCAATTCAGACAGAGGGCATGGTTGTCCAAAGCTAACCTTAAGAACCTCTCCAGATTCTTTATAGGCGCAGATACAGACTTTGTATATGCATACTTTGAGTAAAGGTTATAACTGATACGACAATTTAGTAAAGATAAATTATGAAGGTATATGTTTGAGGCATATACCTTCATAATTGGTGAAAAGTGGGGGTTATATGACTAAATATGTATTAAAAAGGTTTTTCATATCCCTGTTGACTGTCTGGGTACTGGTGACGGCTGTATTCATACTGGTAAGGCTGCTGCCCGGGGACCCCTTTACAAGTGAAAAGATAACGCCTGAAATAAAGGAAAACATGATGAGGTATTACGGCTTCGACAAGCCCCTCTATGTACAATACGGCAAATATATCAGCAATCTTTTGAAGGGAGACCTTGGCACGTCCCTGAAATATCACAACATGAGCGTAAATGATATCATAGCCCAATCCTTTCCCTATTCTGCAGATCTTGGTATAAGAGCGCTGATCTTTGCTGTCGTTGTAGGCTTGGCCTTGGGCATAAATGCCTCCTTGAACATGGGCAGGTTCTGGGACTACTTCTGCATCATAGTTGCCATAATCGGCGTGTCTGTGCCGGATTTCATACTGGGCTCACTGCTGCAGTATGTCTTTGCCTTGAAGCTCAAGCTACTGCCGGTGGCAAGGTGGATGGGCTTCAAATACACGATACTGCCGGTCTTCGGCCTAAGCTTGTATACCGTGGCGCTTATCACAAGGCTAATGAGGGTAAGCATGCTGGAGGTCGTCAACCAGGACTATATCACAACTGCTGAAGCTAAAGGCTTGTCAAGCTTTGAGGTAGTATGGAGGCACCAGATAAGAAATGCCATACTTCCGATCGTTACCGTAATGGGGCCGATAACTGCGGCTGTACTTACAGGGACCTTCGTTATAGAGATGATATTTGCTGTACCCGGAATGGGTAAGTTTTATGTGCAGGGGATACATGACCTGGATTATTCTCTGATCCTGGGGATGACTGTATTCTATGGGGTATTTCTTGTCGCAGCCAACTTTGTTGTGGACATAATTTACGGCCTTGTGGATCCAAGGATCCGTATTACAGGAAAGTAAGGTGAGGAATATGACGGAAAAAGCACTGTTAATAGATTTTGACGATGTAAGCTTATATGAGAGTATAGCAAGAAGTGAAAAGGATCTTAATGTAGTGGTCCGGCCAAGCCTTACCTACTGGCAGGATGCCTGGATCAGACTTTCGAAAAACAAGGTGGCACTGATAAGTCTTGGGGTGATATTGCTGTATATTGTCCTGGCTATTGTCGGACCTTATATGACGCCCTATGATTTCAAATCAAACAATCCCGATGCCACCGACCTGCTTCCCAACATTGAGCACTGGTTCGGCACCGATTCCCTGGGAAGGGACCTCTGGGAGAGGGTATGGATGGGCGGAAGGGTATCGCTGATGATAGGCTTTGTAGTCACCGGCATCAATACGCTGATAGGAGTAGTCATAGGGGGCATATCCGGGTATTTCGGAGGAAAGCTGGACATGTTCATCATGAGGGTCATTGACGTATTGTACGGAATACCTACGATAATCGTTGCCATACTTGTAATGATGCTGCTGGATTCCGGAATAGCCAGTCTTATTATAGCGATGGTGGTCATCGGCTGGATAGGAAGTGCCAGGTTTGTCAGAGGGCAGGTCCTGCAGCTGAAGAACCTGGAATTTGTAATGGCGGCAAAGACATTGGGGGCAGACAGCTTCCGCATCATTGCAGTACATCTGATACCAAACATAATGGGTTTAATAATTACCAACCTGGCAATGGCAATACCCAACGCTATTTTTACCGAAGCTTTCCTGAGTTATATCGGACTGGGAATACAGCCTCCGGCCACCAGTTGGGGGCAATTATCCAGAATAGGCGCGTCAGTTTTCAGGGCATATCCCTATCAACTGTTCATACCGGCATTTTTTATCAGTACCACAATGCTTGCTTTGAATCTGTTCGGGGATGGCTTGAGAGACGCATTGGACCCAAGGCTGAGAGGCCGGAATAAATAGTGGAGGGATAGCAAATGAGCAGGCTTATAGATATAAATGACCTGGAGGTGGGCTTCAAGACATATGGTGGAGAAGTCCAGGCCGTCAGGGGTGTATCCTTCCACCTGGATGAAGGAGAATGTGTGGGAGTGGTGGGTGAATCAGGCTGTGGCAAAAGTGTTACCGCAAAAGCGCTGCTGAAGCTTATACCGACCCCGCCGGGAAGAATCAAGAATGGAAATATCATGTTCAAGGGTGAGGATATTATCAAATACAGCAAGAAGCAGATACGCCCCATAAGGGGGGCAGAGATCAGCATGATCTTTCAGGATCCCATGACTTCACTGAATCCTACCATGACGGTAGAGCGGCAGATAGGAGAGGTGATATCGAAGCATCAGCATGCGGACAGGGCACAGGTTTATGCCAGGACTATAGAGATAATGAAGCTTGTAGGCATACCCAACCCGGAGAAAAGGGTGAAGCAGTATCCCCACGAGTTCAGCGGGGGTATGCGTCAGCGTGTCATGATAGCCATAGCCATGGCGTGCAATCCAAAGCTGCTGATAGCAGACGAACCGACAACGGCTTTGGATGTGACCATACAGGCTCAGATACTGGATCTGATGAAGGAGCTTCAGAACAAGTTCAATACTTCAATTATGCTGATAACCCATGACCTTGGTGTAGTTGCTAATATGGCGCAGCGTGTGCTGGTGTTTTATGCAGGCAGGATCGTCGAATCGGGGAGCTGTAGTGAAATATTCTACAAGCCGGGTCATCCATATACCTGGGGGCTTCTGAAATCTATGCCCAGGGTGGATTCTCATAATAAAGAGCTGCTGGCCTCCATAGAAGGCGCGCCTCCTGACCTTTTCAAGCCTCCGATCGGCTGCTCCTTCATGCCCCGCTGCAATCATGCAATGAGGATATGTGAAATTGCAGAGCCGCCGATGATACAGCTGAGCGGAGAGCATCAGGCAGCCTGCTGGCTGAATCATGAGAAGACTCCCGGCAGCGTCAGTGGGAGGTGTGGATATGGAAGATAACAAATCAGTACTTGTGGAGGTGCGAAATCTCAAAAAGTACTTCCAGGTAGGCAGTAACCAGGTGCTGAAGGCAGTAGACGATCTAAGCTTTTCTATAAAAAAGGGCGAGACCCTCGGGCTGGTTGGAGAAAGCGGCTGTGGAAAATCGACCACCGGAAGGACAATGTTGAGGCTATATGAAGCAACTGCCGGAGAGGTGCTGTTCGAAGGCAGGAACATTTACAGCATGGACAGGAAGGAAGCAAAGGAGTTCAGTAAAAAGGCCCAGATGATATTTCAGGATCCTTATGCGTCACTGGATCCGAGAATGACTGTAGGTGACATCATAGGGGAGGGCATAGACATACACAGAATGTATAGCCCCGGGGACAGGAGAGACAGGATATTCCAGCTGCTGGAGACGGTAGGCTTGAACAAGGAACATGCCAGCAGGTTCCCACATGAGTTTTCCGGAGGGCAGAGGCAGCGTATCGGTGTGGCAAGGGCTCTGGCCATAGAGCCCAAATTCATAGTATGTGATGAACCGATATCTGCACTGGATGTTTCTATACAGGCCCAGGTGGTGAATCTGCTGATGAGCCTGCAGAGCAGGCTGGGCTTGACATACCTTTTCATAGCCCATGACCTGAGTATGGTAAAACATATATCCGACAGGGTCGCTGTCATGTATCTGGGAGTTATGGTCGAGTTGGCCGGGAGCAATGAGCTTTATTGCAATTCTCTGCACCCATATACAAGGGCACTGCTTTCTGCAATTCCCATACCTGATCCGGATATCGAAAAGCAAAGAAACCGTATACTTCTGGAAGGGGATGTGCCCAGTCCGATCAATCCGCCGGCGGGCTGCAGGTTCAAAATGAGGTGCAGGCTTGCTCAGCAGGTGTGTCATGAGTCACAGCCGGAGCTCAGACAGGTGGGGGAAGATCATTATGTTGCATGTCATCTTGTGGTTTAATTTGACATAATGCTATAATATGTTATGGAATACAACAAATTATTTGGAGGTGTTTGTCTGATGCAGAACAATAAGCTCATAGAATTGTCAAAGAGAACAAAGACTGAAGGGCTGGATGGTATTCTGATAGGCCCTTCCTCCGATCTGGAGTATGTCACAGGGCTTCATTTCCTTCCCGATGAGAGATTTATCGGACTTTTCAACCTGAGTGACGGTAGGAATTTTTATATAATACCCGAGTTGTATTATGAAGAAACCAGAGAGCATCTGGGAAGCGATGCCACAATATTTGTGTGGAGTGATACAGACGGATTTCTTTCTGCAATAAAAAAGGCGAGGGATGAATACGGTATCAAAGCCATGGCTTTGGGAGTGAATGATGGGATAAGAGCTGTGGATCTGTTGGATATGGCAGGCTGTCTTGATGTCAAATTCTCAAATGGGTCAGGTATACTGGAAAAAATGAGACTCATAAAAAACGAGGAAGAGCGTAATTTCCTCAGGAAAGCTGCTGACATAGCAGACCATGTGGTGGCTGAGATCGTTAAGTACATACGTCCGGGACTGCTGGAGAGGGATATTAAAAACAGGATCGAAGAGTTGTTCCTCGAACTTGGAGGAGAGGGGCTTGCATTTGAATCGATTGTTGCTTCAGGACCCAATACTTCAAGACCGCATTACAATGGGGATGACAGAAGGATAGAAGAAAAGGACATCCTGATACTGGATTTTGGCTGCAGATATAAAGGCTTCTGCTCGGATATATCGAGGACGGTTTTCGTAGGAGAGCCCACTGAGGAGCAGAGGAAGGTATTCGATATAGTCGTCAGGGCCAACGGAGCTGCAGAAGACCTTGCAAAGCCTGGTGTAACAGCGGGAGAAGTAGATGTGGCGGCAAGAAGTATAATCAGGGAAGCCGGCTATGGGAACTGCTTCCTGAACAGGACCGGACACGGAATAGGAATGGCTGTCCATGAAGGGCCTTATATAAAAGAGGGCAACAAGCATGTCCTTGAGGCAGGAATGGCTTTCAGCATCGAGCCCGGCATATACATAGCAGGGAGATTCGGTATGAGGCTGGAGGACATCGTACTTGTGACTGAGACCGGAAGAGAAGTTCTCAACAAGGCTACAAGGGATATTATAATTGTTTAGTGAGTGTGTGTATAAAATATAAATATAAAAAAAGAAAAAGTTTCCACGATAATTAATGATAAAATTACAGAAACTATATTGTAGCCGGCATGAAATGCAGTTTAGAACACGCAGGCTGCAGCACTTTGAAGCTTTGGTGGGAAGTGCTGTAAATTTATCGATTATTGGTAAGGAGGGATTCTATGAGTCATCAGAAGCGTGAAATAAAAGCCAAGGACAGCGCAGATGAATTGAAGCTTGCCAATGAAAGAAGGATCGAAGAACTGCTGAGGCTGGATAATAGATATGTCAGAACCCAGAGACATCTGGAGGAAAACTCGGATATAGCCAGCCTTGAGCAGATAAAGCATTCCTTCGAGATTCAGGATGAGCGGGAAGAAAGAATGGAAAACCTCAAGAATATAATCGCATACGGCAAACATGAGCAGGTGGATGAGGCCGATAACCTGAAAAGGAACCTGGAATTCACCGACCACTATATCCAGAGGCATAAGGATCATATGGATGAAGCTACCCTTGAAAATTCAAGGGCAAAGCAGGAACACCGCAAGGGCCAGCTGCAATCCATTGACTAAGGCTTACTCAATGCTTGCCATACCACACGGGTGATACTATGTATCACCTGTGTTTTTTATTTAATTTTTGCGATATAATATTCTCATGTGACTTGAAAAGTGGGGTAGAGCAATGAAGACGGAATATCCGGGATTTGTCCTGGAGGAGAAGCACCTGAATGAGGTTTGCGGCCTGCTGGCGCAGGAGATATCCGACAAATCCTCTGAGATAAGCGACTCCAAAAGTGAATTGGTTTCCATACGGAAAAACATGTGGGAGAATGCCAAGCACGGCTTTAGCAGCAGTGAGACTGAGGCCATGGTTGAAGCAACGCAGTATTTGACTGCAATGAAAAATGAGGAAAATAGCCTCAGATTCGCAAAAAACCTAATGGAAAAATACCGAAGGTTATTGTATTCTCCATATTTCGCCCGGGTGGATTTCACAGAGCAGGGAGAGACTGCTCCCGAGGCGATCTATATAGGCTTGTATTCTTTTATAAATATGGATACCATGGAGGTGGTCATCCACGACTGGAGAGCGCCTGTGGCCAGTATATTCTATGAATATGAGAAAGGACCCGCAGGTTATGAAGCCGGTGAAGGGACGGTAACTGGTGATATAACCCTTAAAAGGCAGTTCAAGATAAGGGACTCAAAGCTTCTTTACATGTTCGACAGCTCGGTAAAAATCGATGATGAGCTGCTGCAGGAGGTACTGAGCGGTAATGCCAGCGAAAAGATGAAGAGCATAGTAGCTACCATACAAAGAGAACAGAACCGGGCTATCAGGTACAACAGTGGCAGTTTGCTTGCAGTTCATGGGGCAGCAGGCAGCGGAAAGACCTCAATAGCTCTGCATCGGGTTGCATATCTGCTTTATCAGGATAGGAACCTTAGCTCAAACAACATTATGATATTTTCACCCAACCATATTTTCAATGACTATATATCCAATGTACTTCCGGAGCTGGGAGAAGAGAATGTCATACAGACAACCCTGGATGAATATATGCAGAAGCTCCTTGGATCAAGCTTCAAGCTGGAAGGCTTCAATGGGCATATGGAATACCTGCTTCACAGCGAGGCTTTGGATTCCTGTGATATAAGAATAAGAGGCTATGCTCTGAAGAATTCAGAGAGGTTCCTTGAAGCGCTTCGGGCCTTCGGCGTAGAAGTATCGGACGCTGCAGGCCGGTTTCACGACATACAGTACGAGGGGAAAACAATAATAAGGGGCAGTGAGCTAAAAAAGCTATATGACGGAAGCGACAAGCAGCTTCCTGTGAATGAGAGGCTTTCCTATGTAAGAGCCAGAGCGCTATATCTGATGGAAAAAATGCAGGAACAGAAAAAAGCTCAAGTACTGAAGCGGGTGGAAAGTGAAAAAACCAGCCCCAGGGAGGCAGCAGCGGCTGCGAGGCTGGAGCTTCAGCGGGAATTCAGGGAAGTGCGGGATCGGGTGAATGGAATGACAAGGCTTGATCTGGAAGAGGTATACAGGAAGTTCTTCAGGAGCAGGCACTACTTTGAAGCAGGAAAGGCTCTCGGATTGACATATGATGAGCTTGAAGCCTTGGGGAGACATACGACTGGTGGGATTCATGGCAGACAATTGTATTATGAAGATACTGCTGTGTTGGTATATCTGAAAAGTATAATTGATGAACTGCCGGATTCAGCTGCAATAAAGCATGTAGTTATCGACGAAGCACAGGATTATAGCCCGCTTCAATATGAAGTATTCAAGCGCCTGTTTCCTCACAGCAGCTTTACTGTATTGGGAGACGCCAATCAGCTTGTGAATCCGTATAAAAGACCTGAGGGCTTCCTGAGAATGGCAGAGATATTTGGGAGGTCTGATTCTGCTGTCCTGAAGCTGGGGAGGACGTACCGTTCCACAAAAGAGATAACTGAGTTTACAAAGAGGATACTTTCGTTGGATACTGAGGTGGAAGGGCTGAACCGGCCTGGCAGACTTCCGGAGATAATAAGGCTGTCAGCAGGCTGCGACAGGAAAAAGCTGCTGTCGGCAGACATAAAAGCCCTGCTGTCTGAAGGAATGAAATCCATTGCCATAATATGCAAAACTGCGAAGCAATGCGAAGAGCTGTATATGAAGTTGAAGAAGAACGTGAGTCTCATAAACGTCATTACGTCAGAAAGTTCAAGGCTAAATGCGGGCATCAGCATCATTCCCAGCTAC
>CAZNMO010000086.1:9391-13523 GCA_964574195.1 uncultured Clostridiaceae bacterium
ATCCATTGCCATATTATGCAGAACGGCAGGTGAGTGCAGGGCACTGTTCAAGCTTCTCAGCGGCGAGATCCAGCTGGGAATGGTGTTAAAGGAAGAGGATCTGTACAAAAATGGCGTGAACGTTCTGCCGTCATATTACAGTAAGGGTCTTGAATTTGACGCCGTACTGGTATATGGAGCAGATGAGGAGAACTATCGGGCGGGCAAAGATGAGGAACTGCTGTATACCCTGTGCACCAGAGCGCTGCATAGGCTGCTGATATACTGTAATGATCATCCCTCATCAATTATAAATGGAATAAGTACAGAAAACTATATAAGCCGGAGCTGTTAGGCTCCGGCTTATACTATTGCTTTACAAAAACCACATTGATGGCTTTTACCAGGGCTTCAACCCTATCACCTGTTTTAAATCCTGCATCATCAAGGCTTTCTCTCGTCATCACGGACGTGAATCTCATGGCATTATCCTGTCATGTGCCTCTCATCTTGACTTCTGCCATGATTTCATCGGACTTTATGGCTTCGATCTCACCTACTACCTTGTTTCTCACTCCTGCTTCCATTGGATCACTACCTCCTTATTATTGACATTGTCTATGGATAGAAGTATATACATTAGTATTCTAAATGGCTGGAATAGTATGCAAAAAAAAGGCACTTCATTATATGAAGTGCCTTTGTGTTTACCTATTAATCGAAGTATAAATAGCTTCCTTGTGCAAAGTTGGTCTTTTTCCACCATTTCTTGATCCATGGCTGTACATAGTAGTCAAGGCTGAAGGCTCCGCCTGCTCCACCCATAAGGGCGATGGATGCAAATACATACCAGAATATGTCGTAGCTTCCAAGTGCAGATATTATAAAGTTAAGGCAGAGGAATATCGAACCGGCTGATGCAAAGAATGTAAACAGACCTGCAATAAGCGCCAGACCGATACCTATTTCCATCAATACAACTACTGACTGGAACAGGAATGGGTTAGCAGCGATAAATGTATCTGAGAACCACTGATATATTCCCCAAGGTTCTGCGAATATAGGTGCTGGTCCTGCAGCAACAGCTTCAGCTGCACCGCCGGCAGCTTCAGATGCTCCTGAAGTACCTGCTACCTGAATGATCTTGATATTCGAAGGATTCAACCAGCCTTCCTGAACCTTCTTGATACCTTCCAACAGCCACATTACACCTACATACAAACGAAGGAGTACCAGCCAGGAGGTATGTGTCCTGTGTGCAAGATGTCCGCCTACAAAGGACCTGTTGTTCTTCATATGGAAGAACTCGTGGAGCAGATAGTTCCAGATAAGCCTTACTCCGCCGACTCCCCACAGGTAATGGAGGTTTACCAAATGCTTCATTGCCATTGCTATAAAGCCTGACATTGGTGTGCCCATAAGCTCTGCCACACAGTAGTGGCTTCCGATGGATACCATGAAACCGTGAGTGTTGAGAACGAATTTCTTCTTTTCAGTCTTAGTGATTGCTGCTGCTATGTTGTGTGCAGCGCATTCGCCTGTCTGAAGAGCTGTTTCAACTATCTGCGGTATCGGTTTTCCGTCTATTTCGTAGTATGCATTGTCTCCGACAAGATAAACTTCTTCCTTGTCCATACTCTGCATATAATCATTTACCTGTACTCTGTTCCTCTTGCCTGGTGTAAGTCCTGTTGATGCTGTGAAGCTGTTTCCCTGTACACCGCAAGTCCAGATAAGAGTTTTTGTCTTTATTTCCTGTCCATCCTTTAAGATTATGCCATCAGCAGTTGCCTTAACTATAGGTGAATTTGTCATAAGCTTGACGCCCTTCTTTGTAAGGAAGTCCGCAGCTTTCTTCTGAAGGCTTGGTCTCAGTATTGGAAGTATGGAAGGCATTGCTTCTACATTGTATATAGAAACTTCACTGGGATTGATTCCATATTTTTCACATAAAACATCTTTCCATTCAAAAAGCTCGCCTACAGTCTCAATTCCTGTAAAACCTGCACCGGCAACAACAAAGGAAAGAAGTTCTTTTCTCTTTAATACGTCTCTTTCATCTCTTGCTACCTCGAAGCTCTTTTCAACATGCGCTCTGATTTTCAAGGCATCCTTCAGTGACCATATGGTAAAACCATGTTCCTGAACACCTTCAATTCCAAAGTATGCCGGTTCAGCTCCGCAGCCAATTACAAGATAATCATACTTGTATGTTTCTTTGTCGGATGTGAGAGTTTTTGCTTCATAATCAATTTTTTCTATTCTGTCTCTTACAAAGTTGACTTTGGTAGCTTTAAAAACATTATAAAGGTCTACCATTACGCTTTCCTTATCGGTCCTGTAGCCAGCTATTTCATGCAGCTCTGTAAGCAGAGTCTGAAAAGGATTGTCATTGATTAAAGTGATCTCAACGCTGTTATCCTTCTTAAACTTTTTGCTTAGTACCTTTGCTGCCTCGACGCCAGCGTATCCCGCGCCGAGGATGACGACTTTTTTTACGTCTGACAAGATAATTCCCCCTTATTATATTTAAACATAACGAAACGCAAATATTAATAAAAATATTCATTATTATTATATAATATATATCAGACAAAAGCGATAGATTTTAATATTTTTTTGTCAAAAAGTTAGTATTACTATTTTTGGAATGCAGTGATTGAGGCTGCATCAACTGTTGTGGCACTTAACTATACCTACACAAGGTATAAGTATATTGTAACACTTGAAAACAATGGAAGGCAAGTATGGAAAAATGTATAATTATATCAAGGAAGCAGGTCATTGTTATATATTGAGTGTTTTCAGTATAAGCTACTAATACGAGCATAAAGCGCGATGATGAAAGGAGTGGAGACGATGGGAAATATTACAGGCATTTTTGTTTTTCCTCATCCACCCATAATGGTTGAGGAAGTTGGTAAAGGAGAGATACAAAAGGTAAAAAAATCAATTCAGGGTGCATTGGAGGCGGCAGATCGTATTGCTGCCATCGAGCCTGATACGGTGGTCATAATAACACCTCATGGCACACTGCTGAGAGATGCTATGACGGTCTCCTCCGATGAAAGACTTGAGGGAAGTTTTTTTAGATTCGGAGCTCCTGAGGTTCGGCTCCATTTTGACAATGACCTGGAGCTGGTTGACAGAATCATGGAGGAGGCAGACAAAAGGGAAGCCTTCTGCGTACCGATGCATGAGGATGTAAAGAAGACCTACAGTCTGGATACAGGGCTTGACCATGGAGCATTGGTCCCCCTTTATTTTGTTACCAGGAAGTTCAGTGACTTTAAGCTTGTACATATAACCTACAGCCTGCTATCCAGGGAACAGCACTACAAGCTGGGGACAGCCATCAGGGATGCTGTATCGGCTATGGATAGAAGGGTAGTAGTAATAGCCAGCGGGGACCTGTCCCACAGGCTTACCAAAGATGCGCCCGCAGGGTTTGACCCACGAGGTGAGGAGTATGATCGGAAATATATGGAGTTGATAAAAGCAGGCGATGTTAAAGGGCTGATGTCCATATCCGGAAGCTTCCTTGAGCATGCGGGAGAGTGCGCATACAACTCGACCCTTGTGGCTTTGGGCTGTATGGAGGGAAGCGGCATAAGGGGAGAAGTACTATCCTATGAAGGACCCTTCGGAGTCGGTTATTGTGTAGCTGAGCTGCACAAGGAACAGAATGGGGAAACCGGAGCGGCAGAGGAACATGACCCATATGTCAGGCTGGCTATTGACACCCTGGAGACTTATGTAAGGACAGGCAGGAAGCTTGCAGTACCGGATGGACTTCCACAGGAGATGCAAAAAAATAGAGCGGGGGTATTTGTATCCCTCAAGAAGCATGGGGAACTCAGGGGCTGTATAGGAACTATAGGTCCGACAACAGGCAGCGTGGCGGAGGAAATAGTGCAAAACGCCATCAGTGCCGGGACAAGAGACCCCAGGTTTCCACAGGTAACAGTAGAGGAGCTTTCGCAGCTGGTGTATTCAGTGGATGTTCTGGGGGAACCGGAGCAAATAGCTTCAAAGGCTCAGCTGGATGTAAAAAGATATGGTGTGATCGTCAGGAGCGGATACAAGTCGGGCTTGCTGCTTCCTAACCTGGAGGGCGTGGATACCGTCGACTATCAGGTGGATATAGCGCTCC
>CAZNMO010000086.1:13533-15942 GCA_964574195.1 uncultured Clostridiaceae bacterium
AGCGGGGAACCATATAAGCTGGAACGCTTTGAGGTAATAAGGCATTATTAAATGATGGAGTGATTTGCTATGGAACGGTCAAGGGAAGCAATGTTCTATGAAAGGCATGAAGATAATAGCGTCAAGTGCGGCCTCTGTCCTCACGGCTGCACCATTGCGCCGGGGAAGACAGGGATATGCAGGGTGAGGAACAATATTGACGGGACACTTTATGCTCATAATTACGGTAAGCTTTCTGCCGTGGCAATGGACCCTGTTGAGAAAAAACCTCTGTATCATTTTTATCCCGGAAAGTATCTGCTGTCATTGGGTACGGTAGGCTGCAATTTCAGGTGCAGCTTCTGCCAGAACTACCATATTGCACAGCGCGGTACAGAAGGGGATAAAGGAGGTGAAGGCTTGTATGAGGCCTCGGAAAGCTACCTGTTGAGTCTTTGCAGGCAGGAGGAAGATTGTGTGGGCATCGCTTATACCTATAACGAGCCCACTGTATGGTATGAGTATGTGCTGGATACGGCAAGGTACTTCAGGGAAAAGGGCTTCAAGAATGTCCTGGTGACCAACGGCTATATTGGGGATAAGGCTTTATCGATCCTGCTGCCCTATATAGATGCCATGAATATAGACGTAAAGGCCTTTACTGATAGGTATTACAGGGAAGTATGCGGAGGGAGCCTGGAGCATGTAAAGGATACTGTAAAGGCAGCCGCCGCAGAATGTCATGTAGAAGTAACCACTCTTGTGGTCCCGGGTATGAACGACAGTGAAACCGAGATGGATGAGCTTTCCGGCTGGTTGGCTTCGATCAAGCCTTCTATCCCCCTTCATTTGTCCAGGTATTTTCCCATGTACAGGATGACGGAGGCAGCTACACCGCCTGAGACCCTGAGAGCCTTGAAGAAAGTGGCTTCAAACAGCCTTGAATATGTATATGTCGGCAACCTTCAAGGCAGTGACATCAATACATACTGCCCCCAGTGCGGTGCACTTATCCTGACAAGAAGCGGAGGCATATTCATAGAGCATCTGGAGGATGGAGCATGTTCAAAATGTGGTAAGGGGATAGATATAAAGGGAATATAGTGGTACAATGGAAAAAAATGCAACGATGCTGTGACTTGTTGAGTTAATGGCATATAACTGCATGAGTGGGAGGCGGAACCATGAATTTCTTTATCCAGATGAGGGAAAGTGTTATTGATTTCAGTTTTTACAAAAGTATAAAGAGCAACAGGTTCAGCAGGAGCTTTTTATATTTGCTGCTGCTCTTTCTGATCATTTATTGTGTAAACGGTACCAAGCTGTTTGTTATAACAAGGATAGGCATAGATGAGATCACTGCTGGGATGAACGCAAATGTACCGGATTTCAGATTGGAAAATGGTGAATTCAGTTTTTCCGGAGAGATGCCTTATTATATCAGCAAAAGTGCTGACGAGGCTTTTGTCATTGATACCACAGGTCGGGTGGATGAAAGTATATTGAGGGATGTAGGCAGTGGTATGCTGATAACCAAGGATACCGTATATGTAAAGAAAAGTGATATAGAGACCAGAAGGTTCAGTTTGACGGAGCTGAAGGGAATAACCCTTACAAAGTCGGATGTATTGGAATTTCTGCCCAAGCTTAGCTGGATAGTATTGATCTTCATTGTGTTCGGTTTCATTTTTGTATTGGGCTGGAAGCTGCTCAATGCTGTAATACTGGCTTTGTTGGGCTTGATTTTGAGCGGTATCATGAAGGGAAACCTCAAATACGGCAATCTGCTTAACATCAGCATATATGCCTTGACACTGCCGCTGCTGCTACAGCTGGCACTGGACCTTTCCGGCTATCCCTTTCCAAGCTTCTGGCTCATATACTGGGGCATATCCCTGTTGTATGTAGCCATGGCTATAAGAAGCTGCAGGGGGGAAGAGGAAGGCCCGCTGGATGTGGAAAGGCCTGAACAGGGAAGCGATATTTAGGCTTCGGAGGAAGTAAAAAGTGAGAATAGGTGTAATTTCAGACACGCATATCAGAAGCAGTGCCAGGCTCCTGCCAAATATAGTATTTGATGCCTTTAAAGGTGTGGATATGATACTGCATGCGGGAGACATCCTGATAGAAGAGGTGCTCATCGAGCTTAGGACCATTGCTCCGGTTCATGTAGTGGCAGGGAACAACGACAGCTATGAAATGCTGGACAAGTATGGAACAAGAAAAATAATAACTGTAAACGGGAAAAGGATAGGCCTTACCCACGGGACCAGCGGGGGAAGGACGTATATGAACGCATATGTGGAGTTCTATGAGGATAATGTGGACTGTGTGGTATACGGTCACAGCCACAAGCCTCATAACGAAGTCATTAACGGGATACTATTCTTCAATCCGGGCTCTCCAACCTCCAGAAGGTTTGAGCCCAGG
>CAZNMO010000086.1:15952-18896 GCA_964574195.1 uncultured Clostridiaceae bacterium
TTGGAATTCTTACTGTGGACCGGGATATAACCGGCGAAATAATATATTTTGATAGGGAGGATTAAATATGAAGCAATATATATCAACACATCTTGTAAAATCCGAGGATCTGAATCATCATGGGACCCTTTTCGCGGGCAGGATGGCCGAATGGTTTGTGGAAGGGACCTTTATAGCCGCTGCCAGCCTTTATGGCAATCCTGAAAACATAGTTTGCGTTAAGCTTCATGGAATGAAATTTGCGGGTCCGGCCTCCAAGGGAGATATAATCACCCTCAAGACCAGAGTCGTATATGTGGGAAACACCAGTCTTACAGCCTACGGCAAGGTAACTCGGCATGACAGCGACGAAATATTGGTAGATGGTTTTGTGACCTTCGTATGTGTGGATGAACACGGAAAGAAAATGCCTCACAATATAGTCCTGCCGGATCCTGAGGACGATGAGCAGAAGAGACTCAGGGAACTTGCGAAAACTCTGAGATAATAATGAAGGATATGGAGACTGCTATAATACTTGCCGGAGGAAAAAGCAGCCGGATGGGCTTTGACAAGCAGTTCCTAAAGCTGCAGGACAAATACCTGGTGGAAATACTTGGAGAAAAGCTGGAGCGGGTTTTCAGCGAGATAATAATTGTCACCAGCAGGCCTGAGGAATACGCAAAACATGGGTACAAGCTGGCGCAGGACGAGGTAAAGGACTTTGGCCCGCTGGCAGGGATACATGCGGGGCTCAAAAGCTCAGGAAGCCTGCATAACTATATAATAGCCTGTGATATGCCCTTTATAAACCTGACTTACCTTGAATACATGATGGAGCTTATAAGAAGCCGTGAAGGAAGGGTAGACGGAGTAATAACAAGGCTGGGCCAATGGATAGAACCCTTCAATGCTTTTTATTCACGGAGCCTGATCGATAGGATAGAGGAGAACATGAAAAGGGGCAGGAGACAGATAAACTTGCTGCTGAAGGATTCCAACGTGCTTTATGTAAGTGAGGAACAAGCGAGAAAATTCAGCCCTGATTGGGAGATGTTCACCAATGTGAATACCATCAAGGATTATGAAAGCCTTATGGAAAAGCTTGAGGGGAAATAGGAGATACCGATATGGAACTGACAGTAAATACTCCCATTATAAAGTATGAAAGCGGTAATGTATCTGAATTGGGCGATATGGTAGTCAAGGAGTATGCATTGACCATTCTGTTGGATGGAGAGGAATTCATAACTCTGCTCTGTACCCCGTCAAGCCTGGATTTGCTGGCTATAGGTTTTTTGCTTTCTGAAAGCATTATAAAAAGTAAGGATGACATCAGAAAAATCAGGGTGGATGAAGGAAAAGGAATTGCCGAGGTGCTTACCACTGGGACAGGGAGCATAGCCAAAAAGCTGCATGGCAAGAGGATAATGACCACAGGCTGCGGCAAGGGCTCCAGCTTCTATAATGCGATGGATTCGCTGAACTGTAAGAAAGTGATTGGGACAATACAGCTTGATACGCAGCTGATACTAGAACTGATGAAGGATTTTAATAAAAGCTCAGAGTTGTTCCTGAATACAGGAGGGGTACACAGCGTCGCACTGGGGGATGCTGCCGGTATTATTCTTTTTCATGAGGATGTAGGCCGTCACAATGCGATGGATAAGGTGATCGGGGAGGCTTTGATGAAGTCTATTACACTGTCAGACAAAATAGTTCTGACCAGCGGAAGGGTTTCGTCTGAAATACTTATAAAAGCAGCAAAAGCTGGGATACCCGTGATCGTATCGAGATCTGCACCTACTGATCTGGCAGTGGAGCTCTCACGCCAGCTTGGGATCACCATAATCGGCTTTGCCAGAGGCCAAAGAATGAACATATACAGCAATCCGGAAAGGATAAGGCTGTAAAACAAAGCCTAGATCCTTTCCATCAGCTTCAGGAGCCCATAAATGATAGCCTGTGGGGAAGGGGGGCAGCCTGGTATGGTTAGATTTACGGGTATGATGCTGCTCAAAGCCTCGCAATTTCCGTGAGTATCCTTGAAGATGCCGCCGTCATGGGCGCAGGCACCTACGGCAATTACCAGGCGGGGTTCCGGCATTGCATAATATGTCTTCAGCAGAGCTTCTTTCATGTTAATGGCAACAGGTCCGGTCACGACGATACCGTCTGAGTGCCTTGGCGACGCTGCAAAGCTTATACCGAAGCGGGACAAGTCGTAAAAAGTATTCTGTGTAGCCGAAAGCTCAAGCATACAGGCGTTACAGGAGCCTGTATCGACAGAACGCAGTGTAAGGGACCGGTGGAAGGTTTTGTATATTTTGCTTTTCAGCTCATTTCCCAAAGCTTCAAGCTGTGCCTGTCCCGTGGCTTCTGCAAGCATACAGTCGTCTGACATGCTTATTGCTGAAGTGCCGCAGGCCTTGAGACAATCTCTGCAAAAAATACATTTTTTATTATCAAAAGAAGGTTTTCCTTCATTAAGGCTTATAGCACCTGTAATACATGAACTTACACAAGCCTTGCAGCCGTTACATCTTGACTCATCCAATATCAAACTGCCGTAAGAATGCGGATTCTTGTAGAATATGTCTTTGACAGTTTCCTTGCCATTTAATTGCCTATCGATCAATATCTTCATTTTTAACTGGCTCCCTTTTAGTTATTGTTTCTCCTACCTGTCATTTTCAGCGTAGGACATGTTGAAGCTTTTGTTGCATAACGGGAAGTCTGGTACTATTTCTCCAAGTACTGCATAAGTCAGTCCATTCCAGTTGGCGAATGATGGGGTCTTGAAATATATCCTGTTGAAGGTATTTTTATTACTTGTTTGGCCATATACAACAAGTTCGCCCTTCACTGTTTCTACCGCCGCTAATGCTTCCATGTCCGGCTTCAGGTCTATAGAAGGCCTGCTTACAGGGATATCTGATTTTATATATTCCAACGCGGCTTCTAT
>CAZNMO010000087.1:0-3812 GCA_964574195.1 uncultured Clostridiaceae bacterium
TTTTCCGTATGATTTCCTTTATCTTCATATCAGAGTTTATCATATTCCAGCTAGTCGGTTGTATACGGAGGTACCGGCACTCCAAGCTGCGGAGGATTAAAGGACGGTATGTCCTCAAACTCAAACTCTTCACAGAAATTGATTTCTATCGGAGCTGTATCCTCTTCTATTGCGCAGTAGCCCAATACAGGAATACAGAGCTGTACTTCAGCATCAAACTTTATTGCAACAAATACACCCAGGCTTGTAACCAAAATTTCTCCCGCAATAGTGTTGTTATCTTCATCTATTACTGCTTCACCAAGGCACTGAAGCTCAAATCTTCCCTGATCAATGAAATGTAGCAGCCTTTCAAAGTTCGCTTCTGTTACATTGGGATAAGTCCTTCTCACACTGAAGGAAAAACAAAGCTCTCCCCCCGCACCCTCTGACAGGTTTGTGCCTTCCGGAACATCAACGACTTCAAGCCTGATAATGTTGCCTCTGTTATCCTTTCCGAAAACATTACAGCAGCATTTTCCTGTGAATTTCAACCTTTTTTCTGAATTTGTGGATGCGTCCTTGATTTCCACATTGCTAAGTCTGCAGTTTTTCAATATCAAGGTTGGTTGAATAGCGTCTCCGAAGGGTTCTCCGCAAACCTTGAATTTGATGCCTTCCACGCAGTCCCTCAATACAAATTCATCAAAAACCTTCTTAACCTTAAGACATTCAAACACCAGATCCTTGTATTCGGTTTTTCCGCCTGTGCATACTTCAACTCTAGTCGTGCCCGAGCATAGTACAGTCGGCAATGTTACATTGGCATTTTGCATAATCTCACCTTCCTAATATATTAATTACTTTGCTGCCTAGTTTATAATATGGAGTTGTTCTAATTTTTGTGAACAAGTTTATACAAATATTTTTCTTTCCTGTATAAATCCAATACTAAAGAAAACTAACATATACCCATAAACTAACCCATAATATAATATATACAAAACTCAGAGGTGGTGAGCTAATGATAGACATTAATCCATCAATTGTTATCGAGGACTCGAAGGGAAATAAATACTTCTTTTTTTACAGGGACTCATCCATATACTACCGGGAAGTACCGAATATGGGCAGCAATACCAAGGATACCATATTGATAAGCCAGGCTAATGCTGATTTTGCAGCCGCCATTGATGCGGATGATTCGATTTACATCACCTGCAACAGCCGTTACAAGGGAATCCTGCTTTTCACATATAAAAATCAGGGCTGGAAGTTTGAATCTGTAGTCAATCAGAATAACAGCGTAAATATTTATATCATGGATATGCTTGTACAAAACGGATCGGTGCATGTATTTGCTGCAAAGAGGTTGCCTGTTGCCAACCTGTTCAATGTATATCACCTGCAGAAGAACCTGAACGAACAGGTTACATATGTGGAGTACTCTTGGAAAAAGAACAGCATATCTGAAATATATTCTCAGAATATCGATAACTCCTTTTCAATGATCTCCTCCAAGAGTGGTATGTTACACTATGCCAGTGTATGGTATGACGGAACCAACTATTTCATAAACTATCACTGTTATGACGACTCCGTCAAATACTGGCTGCATAAAAGCCTCAGCATATCCTTCAAGAACCAGGTGGCACTGAAGCTTATCAACAATGGCAAGCGAATCAAGCTGTTCTGTTATTCAAACAGTAGTGAAACAGGAAACATCCGTCATTTTTCAGCCAGAGCATCAGGAGGCAGCGATATAGATTTCAAGGAGACTGATAACAGCAGCATAGATACCAATGGCATAATACCCCTTTTCTTTTATGACGACAAATCCATACAACTGGCCTGGATGAAGGATAGTATTTTTCACCAGTATACCTATGACGACTCCGGTGGCAAGTGGAATAAAACGCTTGATCTTCCAGTCAGCTACAATACCGGTATCCACCTTTTCAAGTTCATTAGGAACTCCGGTTCCATAACAATAACAAGAGGGTATTTCCTCATAGACAGGTACTATAACATTTACAGGCCTATTGAGCATATCTCAGTAAGCACACAGGATGAAACGCCGGTGGAAGAGCCACAGGCTGCTGCGCCTGAAATGAATGAATACCTCAAACAGATACTAGAGGAGATAAAGGGACTGACAGACAGTGTTCAGAATCTGAATAAAAGAATGGGTGAACTGGAGGTCGGCGGCTTAGTCAGGATGCAGCCCTCAGAAAGCAATGAAGCAGTGCAGTCCTCAAGGTCAGAGGTTCCTGATAATGAATATAGAAAAGTACTTAAGAAAAGCAATTTCAAGGAAAAGTTTATGAGATATGAAAAGGCTCCAAGCTATGATACGCTAATTTCCAAGCAGGATAATATTACAACTTTCATAGGAAAGCCTGCTAAAGCTGTATCTGGTGAAAATACCAAAGAGGAGAAGGATACAAATGCCACTACACTTGAAAAGCAGGCATTTGCACCGCCGGAATCCAGATATATCAGCAGAAGCAGCCACAAAAGCGGTAGTATATTACATAAGATCGGAGAATTCTTCAAATAAAATTCTCCGATCCATATTCTTTTAATCCGGCTGCTCAAGAGATTTTCTGTTTCTCAGCTTGGGCAGCTCTCTTGCCTTCTTCTCATGTCCGTTATCCGAGGGAAAATAGTACTGCGCACCCTTCAGCTCATCAGGCAGGTACTGCTGCTCCACATAGTTGCCTTCATAGTTGTGTGGATACTTGTAGCCCACTCCGTAGCCCCAATCCTTTGCACCTTTGAAGGCATCATTTCTCAGATGCAGTGGCACAGCACCTGTCTTTTTGTTTTCCACATCCCTCATGGCCTTGTCTATACCCGCTTCCGAGGAATTGCTCTTGGGAGCACAGGCGATATATAGTGCAGCCTGAGATAATATTATCCTGGCTTCAGGCATCCCTATCATTTGTACTGCCGTGGCCGCAGCAGTAGCTACCACAAGGGCGTTTGGATCCGCATTTCCGACATCTTCAGCCGAGCAAATCATTATCCTTCTTGCTATAAATTTGGGATCCTCACCGGCATAAAGCATCTTTGCCAGGTAATGGAGCACTGCATCCGGATCGGAGCCTCTCATGCTCTTGATAAAAGCCGATATAGTGTCATAGTGGTTTTCACCCTTTTTCTCGTAATTGATGGCTCGTTTTTGTATGCATTCCTCCGCAGCTTTCAGGTCAATATGTATCCTGCCATCACTGCCTCTTTCGGTAGTAAGCGCTGCCAGCTCTACAGCATTGAGTGCAGATCTGGCGTCGCCGTTGGCTATATTTACGATATGCTCCATAGCCTCATCTGATATTGTTATATTGTATGCGCCCAGCCCTTTACTCTCATCGTTGATGCATCTTTCTACCAGTTTTCTTATTGCATCCTCAGTCAGTGGCTTCAGCCTGAAAATCGTAGAACGGGAAATCAGGGCATCGTTTACCTCATAGTAAGGGTTTTCCGTAGTTGCACCTATCAGTATTACTGTTCCATCCTCTACATATGGAAGCATGGCATCCTGCTGCGACTTGTTGAAACGATGTATCTCATCTATAAAAAGGATCGTCCGCTGTCCATACATACCCTTCCTGTTCTTTGCCTCCTCCACCACTCTACGTATGTCTGCAACACCTGAGGTAACAGCATTGAGCTGTTCAAAATATGATTTTGTAGTATTTGCCACTATCCTGGCAAGAGTTGTTTTTCCCGTACCCGGAGGGCCAAAAAAAATCAGTGAAGTAAGTTTGTCTGCTTTTATCGCCCTATATAAAAGCTTGCCCGGTGCCACAATATCCTCCTGACCGACAAAA
>CAZNMO010000087.1:3822-18835 GCA_964574195.1 uncultured Clostridiaceae bacterium
CAGGCCGCATCCTCATGGCCAGCGGACTTTCCTTCTTCATTTCCTGCTCCCTGTTCATATCGAATAGGCTGTACATTTCATTCTTCATATATGTTTACCTTCCCAAACTATGATATTCATCTATCCACAGATTGCAAATTGCGCGTTACATTAGGCAAACAGGGCTTCGTAGCCCTGCTCACATCGCGTAACGCGCAACCCGAAACACGCAACCTTAAAATTGCACCTTAACATTCTGTCTTTCTGTTTCATCAGCTTTGAAATAAGGTTCTTCCTTGAAACCGAAAACACTGGCAACTATATTTGAGGGTACTACCTGGATCGCATTGTTGAATATCATGACTGTATCATTGTAGAACTGTCTTGCATAAGCGATCTTTTCCTCAACCTGTGTCAGCTCTCCCTGTAGCTCCATGAAGTTGGTATTTGCCTTCAGGTCAGGATAGCTTTCAGCCAATGCAAACAAACGGCTCAATGCGCCTGTCATCTCATTATTTGCCTTCATCATATCTTCGGGAGTCCCCGCGCTTATGTATTGGTTTCTTGCCTTTACGACCGCTTCCAAAGTCGAAGCCTCATGCTTGGCATACCCTTTCACTGTCTCAACAAGATTCGGTATAAGATCAAATCTTTTCTTCAACTGGACATCGATCTGAGCCCATGCATTCTTCACCCTGTTCCTCTTAACGATCAGGCTGTTGTAAGTGCTTATCAAGAATAGAACGATCACTAACAGCACTACAAAAATGATAAATTTCATGAATCTACTACCTCCTCAACAATCTTTTTGTGGGCTTAGAATGCTCCGGCTCCACCGCCGCCGCCTCCTCCGCCGCCACCCCCGGAAAATCCTCCTCCGCCTCCACTGCTCGATGAAAGCTTTGAAACTGCTTGCGTATAAACGGACTCGGTCGTTTTTACCATTGTGGTCGTCACATTGTCTATTGCATTAAAGTAATTGTAATTACCATAATGACCCATATACATATATGTAAGCCCTGTATTTCTGAAATCCTCATCCCTGAAAACCAGCTTCAACTGACTTATTACTTCCTTGGCTACCCCAAGGGTTATTGCGTATACCAAATAATGCTCCCACAGCGTCACTGCCGGAAGCTCCGCCTTGTCAAGCTGACTGAAATGCTGAAGGAACCTCTTAAAAGCCTTCCACATCTTAAACTGCTCCACACCATTTCTAGACCTTCTCTTTATCAACAATGAGTATGCAAGCAGTGTCAGGGATGCCAGCATAAGTGCAGCCATGCCTGCTATGTTGTTTTGAAACGAGGCTGTTATTCCACCGTATATCATTCCTATCACAGCTATTGTCACACCAAAGATCTTGCCCTTCAATGCATTCTTGTCGAAGAAGGAAAGCTTATCAGCTTCCTCTCTTACATATTCAGTCCATGCATCATAGTCTCCCTTAAAGCTCTCCGCCCCACTCATGGTCTTTGAGGATTGCTCTATCTCATCCAGCGAGATGCTGTCTCCATTTCCAATAGTGTATATGAGCCAGTCGATAAGATATTTCTCATGCTTGGACAAGGCATTCATGTCTGCATCCTTGTTCAGTATGAAGGTATATTCATGCTCAAGCTTGTGTTTGATTATCCCCTTGATTTCTGTTTGCTCAACCTTAAGCTCGAGGTATTTCCTCCTCACCAGATCCATGATCGTGGCTGTTATATCTCTTGGTTTTACATTTCCAAAGTTCCACAATACTGACATAACTGCAGGTGAGTAGCTCCCCGGAAGCTCACGAAAGTATTCTCCGGAAAACTTTGTCTTATACTCCCTGTCATACTTGATATACAGATATATTATCAGGAGCAGCTCGAAAAGCGCAAACAACAGGGAAAATCCCATTACTGCCCTTGCTTTTTCCCGCTTGGCATTTGCCTCTTCTGCAAAGCCTTTTTCTTCAGCCAGTATCTGCTGCAGTGCTGCCTGGTTGACTGTCTTGTCTGTTGCTCCAAGCAGGTCAGCCGGAAAAAGCACCCTGGCCTCTACAAAATTGTGAGGCAGCAGCTTATCCACCCTTAGTCCTACTGTATGTGAATCAATGATCTCAGATACCCCCGATAGAGGGCCATGCCCGAAAATTCTCAGCTGGTCTTTGTCTGCTCCATCAGGCAGTGTTATTCTGATATCAAAGTTCTCTATTTTAACTTCCGTATCTTCGCCCATGAACTTCCAGTACAGTTCACCGATATCACTGTACCGGGTAGCCACAGCATTGACCTTATACTTTATTACAAAGGTCTTGCTTTCATCTTCAGAGGTAGAGAATATCTTGAGCCTTGTACCTTTCCCCTCATCAAGCAGTTGGTATGTATTCTCCGCCTCAGAATCATTATTCATGAACTCCGTGAGCTTTCCATCCTGCAGTTTGCTTACGCTAAAATCAGAAATACCCATGCTTCCCTTTTCCATCAGCGTCCTGTATACGCCCCGGAAGCTTCCGTCAAATTCGTAGGTTATTTCCTCTTCTACATTCATATCCCCTGAGGCGTCCAACTGGGCGGCTATCCTGAAGCTGCTCATGTAATAGCTCCTGTCGTCATCGCAGTATGCACTGAAGCCGGACAAAAGCGTACAAATGATAAGGATCATGAGTGATACCGTTTTTCTGCTTCTCAAAGGCAACCTCACCTCCTAAATTACATTGTATAACAAATATAGCCAAAATTAAAGTCCAATAAGCCTTTAATATGCAAAACCTGTGTCATATAGTATAATTAGTATAAAGATGAAAATTATACATAATACATGTATATCCCAAAATGACAATAGCTAATAATGAAACGGAGGATTACAAATGGAAGGTAAAAAGACTCTTGAAAACCTTATGGCAGCGTTTGCCGGAGAATCACAGGCAAACAGAAAATACCTTGCATATTCAAAAAAGGCAGAGGCTGAAGGCAGAAAGAATGCAGCCAAGCTCTTCAAAGCCGCATCGGACGCTGAGACCCTTCATGCCCTCAAGGAATTTGAGGTTGCAGGAAAAATCGGCACAACTGCAGATAATCTGAAGGATGCAGTAATGGGCGAGACCCATGAATACAAGGAAATGTATCCGGATTTTGTGAAAACTGCCGAAGCTGAAGGCAACAAGGCAGCCATTGCAATACTCAATATGGCTATGAAGGCTGAAGAAGTCCATGCAAGGCTTTATCAGGAAGTCCTTGAAAACCTTGATGAAAACGAAGAGGTATTCTACTATCTGTGTCCCGTCTGCGGGAATATAGAGAAGGCTGTGCCGGAGAAATGCAGCATATGCGGCGTACCTGGAGGCAAGTTTATAAAATACTAAAAAAAATGCGGTCACTAGACCGCATTTTTTACTTTATTACCTTATTTACATATTCAGATGTAAAGGCAGCCAGCAGTGCGCCGTAATCCATGTCAAACTCCAATATGTCGCCTACCTTGTATGCTTTGCTGCAATCGCTTACATCAATTATAAGGTGATCACTGCTTGCTCCAAGGATCATTGCCGCACCGTCCCTGGGCTTTAAGCCCTCGAACTTGACATCCTGTCTGCCTGCTGCTACAATGGCCCTCTTTCTTATACCCCTGTCGGTATATACCGGTTTACCGCCAAAGGCGTCCATTCCTGTTTCACCGATGGGCACAGAAGGCTTTTCTTTCAATTCTATTATTTCTGCCATGAAGGTGAATACATCACTGTAGGCATTATCTATTTTTGCTCCATAGGCTGTTTCATTTGCAAGGACTATAGCCTCTCCAAGCCTGAGCTGGTTTATTCTTTCAGGCATTTTACCCTTGTCCAGCAGGTGCAGGCTGCTGGAGTTTCCGCCGGAGATTATCTGCAGCTTCAAGTTGTATCTGCTCTCTATCTCTTCAGCTATCCTTACCAGAAGTCCAAGATTCTCATTGCTGGGAATAACGGCACCGTAGCAGGTCAGGTTAACTCCTACCCCGATAAGCTCTACACCCTTCAGCTCAACAATCCTTCCGGCAAATTCCACTGCCTGGTCGAACCATACGCCTTCTCTCAGATCCCCAAGGTCGACCATCAATACTATTCTATGGACCTTCCCCTTTTCCAGGGCTTTTTCAGAAATTGCCTTGATAACCTCATATTCCGAATTCAGGCTTATATCTACATGGTCTACGACTTCTCCAACCTGTGAAAGCATGGGGATCCTGAGCAGCATCTTTTCAACCTTCAGGTCTTTCAGCTTCTTGATATTCTCAAGCCTTGAATCTGCGAGCCTCTTTACTCCTGCTGCAACAGAAGCCTTTGCTATTTCAGGATTGCCGCAGTATACCTTTGTTACAGGTACGACATCGATCCCCTGCTTCCCGCATTTTTCCATAAGCAGCCTGGTATTATGCTCCAGCTTGCTTGAATCGACTCTAATTGCAGGATATTTCATAATTCTATCCCTCACCCCTTTGTTACTTTAGATCCCCATACTATCCTTCATCAGTGCCAAGGCAGCTTCCGGGAATCTTTTGGACAGTACCCCCAGAGATGCCATGATATAGTGATTGTCTATAAGTATCTTGGCTTCCTTTCCAGGATAAAGCTCGGTCCCTTTTCCATGAGTTCCTGCCGCCTTGAGTATCTCCTGGCGATGCGGCAGTCTTGTCAATGCTCCACCGGTTCCGATTATATACCGCACTCCCGTAAGGTCTTTACCTTCTGCAACGGTTTTCTTCCCGGTAGGGCCATACAAGTGCCTAAGCCTGCCGGCATGGCGTTCCATGGAAGTCAGCACGGCTTCCCTGGTGAGTCTTTCTATGAACTGTCTCTCCCTATCTGTTTCAGGAATTGGCTTGGCATTTTTGATAAGTTCTTCCGCATCTTCAAACTCATGCTTAAGCTCATCCATGCCGATCTTTTCAACCACATGAGCAATATTCACGTATACACCAAGGTCTCCTTCTACAGTCCTTTTTGCAACAGGTTCAGGACTTATCAGCATCAGATTTATCTCCTCAGAGCCCTCAGTTACCGAATGTACATCGGTAGTAGCCCCGCCCACGTCGAATACCACCAGGTCTCCCAGATCTTCCTTCAGAAGCTTTGCTGCCTCCATGACCGCGCCCGGTGTAGGGATTATTGGACCATTTACCATGTCCCTGACGGTACTCATACCCGGTGCATGGATGATATGCTCTTCAAAAACCTCTTGTATGACTTTCCTGGTTGGCTCGACATTAAGCATATCTACCTTTGGGTATACATTATCCACCATGTATAGTCTTGTTTCTGTTTCCTCGGCAATAAGCCTTATTTCCTCCTGGTTTTCTATATTCCCGGCATATATTATGGGAATACCGAGCCCCATGGAGGCTATCATTTCAAAATTGTGCAGGGCAGTATCCCGCTCGCCGTAGTCAACGCCGCCTGCAACAAGTATTATATTCGGTCTTATCTCTTCAATTTTCTTCAGGTCGGTCCTTCTGAGCTTGCCGGCTGTAACATGCTTTATGATCGCACCTGCACCAAGCGCAGCTTCCTTGGCAGCTCTGACTGTCATATCATATACAAGTCCGTGGACAGTCATTCTCAAACCTCCCGCAGCACTGCTGGTGGCGAGGAATTCTTCCCACTTTAGTTCTGTTGCTCCAAGATTATGCTTTAGATCTTCCACCGCACCTCTAAGACCGACTGTTACATCGCCATTCAGCACCGTAGTAGGAGCTTGCCCTTGCCCGATAAATTTCGGGCAAGGGCTTTTTATATTGTCAAAGGCATTAACTACTGTAGTGGTGCTGCCAATCTCAGCTACCAATACACTAATTTCCATTGTTCTGTTTTTCCCTTCTTCTCTTGACCAGGAAGCTGGCTACATCATTGCCATGTGTACCTCTACCAAAGCCTGCATCCATACCGGCTTCTACAGCTATTTCATTGGTTACCTGTGTACCGCCGACAACAATCATCACCTTGTCTCTGATACCTTTTTCTATGCAAAGCTCATGTATCTTTCTCATATTCTTTGTATGGACATCATCATGGGTGATTATAGTACTTGCCAGTATAGCGTCCGCATTGGTCTCAATAGCAGCGTCTACAAGCTTTTCAACAGGGCAGGAGGTTCCAAGGTACAGGTACTTGATACCGTACTTTTCTATACCTCCGTGCTTTATGTCCAGAGTTTCCTTCATGCCTACCGAATGCTCATCATTACCAACTGTTGCAGCTACAACAAACATTGGTTTTGCTGCTATGTCGGACCTGATCTCCTCGTCGGACATTACAGGGATCTTCTCAGGTATTACAAGTTCGTTGATATTTATGTCAAACTTGACCTTACCTTTTATCTCTACCAATGTGCCTTCTGAAGGATGCAGCGCCTGTTTGTGAACCACTGTAACATCTTCAAGTCCAAGCTTTTCACCGCATTTGATCGCTGCGAACTCTGCAGTTCTCTCATCCAATGGAAGGAAAACTGTTGTGCAGACTACTCCGTCAGCCCTCCATTCAACCTCAGGCTTAACTACTTCTGTATCATAGTATTTGTCAAGCTCCTTGAGCCTTGTGTTTACGTTGTCATACTCGTCAAGCTCGTCAACATACACGATCTTGGACGGATCCTCGAAGGTATCTCCGCCTATTGCATCAGAAGCCTTCTTGAACTCAGCAGGTATATTGTTGTAGCCATAGTGAACGGATACAGGAGCAAAGTAATCCTTATCCCTTTCAAATATCATTCCTACGCCAATTCCACCGTCTATCTGCCTCGGTATTCCGTCGCCGTTTCTTTCCGGATAATAGCCGCTGTCTATGAAGAAACCATTTTCAACAGCTTTGAAATAACCACCGACTTCAAGGATCTCTTCCATGAAGAGTACTGCTCTTTCCTTAAGCTCTCTAACTTCCTGACCCAAAAATCCTTCTCTGTCCAACTTGACCATTTCCCTAAGGCCGTCCATACCGTTAAGCGCCTGTTTTGCAGTGCTTATAGCGGCTATGTTGTTGTAATGCCACGGCACGTTTCTTCCTTCGTCAGGAGTAATGGTTGACTGTATATCTGCGCTTGTAAGCCTTGATATCATGAGATCCAGTGTATGTGTTACAGTGGCTTCTCTCATGTCGGATTCCATGTACTTTGTGTTCTGCTGTGCTCTCATCTTGTACTCGGAGAAGAAATCTCTGAGTGCTACCGCGTATGGAAGGTCAAATCTCATACGAGGAGCCGGAGGAGCAGTTGGCGGAACTGTTGAAAGCGCTATATTTTCAGGCTTTATGCCAACCTTTTTTGAGAATATGCTGTTGATACCATGCTGAACCATAAGCTCCGGCCTAACCTTCCAGGCTTTCATGGCTGTAGCATTGGCATTGTGCGCTCCATCTATCTGAAGTATTCCTGCCCAGGACATTATCTTCTTTGCTTCACATGCGTCAGCAAAGCTTCTTACCATGTTGACATTTCTGTAAAGTACGTTATACTGTGGATCCTGATGGGCTCCGTTTATTCCTTCTTCTGCGAACATGACCGCTATGTCAGGGCCTGCTACGCCTGAAATGTATGAATGGAAGTTTATCGGCCTTCCTACTTCGTCTTCAATCATATCAAGGGCTTTTCTGGTTGCCCTGCACTGTTTCCTTGTAACCGCTATACCTCCGATACCCTGTGTGGTACCTTCAATAAGGGAGTCGATATGTGACTGTCCGGCAGTTCTGATAACCATTATGTGATCTGCACCGTGCCATGCAGCCATTCTCATTCTTCTGATGTCATCCTCGAATCTTCCTGATGCGATTTCAGTCGTTATCACGCAATCAGGCTGGGGATCTATATAGTTAAAGCCTCTGCTTCCAGGCAGGGGAATGCTGTTCTTCAGGCTTTCGGATGTTTCATGGAATTCAAAATCCCCTATTGTCCTCTTTTCATTCCTGCCGTCTCTCCAATGCCAGCCTCTTCTTCTTGGTCTATAGCTTTCAAGATCCTGCAGCAGTTCTTTTATATCTATCTTCTTTTTTGGATCTAATTTCATATGTTTCCCCTCCTTTAAAACAATTTTTCGACTTCGTCCCAGTATTTGCCTTCAGAAAGTGCAACTCCGGCTTCCCTGACAGAGACTCCGAGCTTCTTTGAAAGTCTCCATACCACATTGCCTGCACCTTTACCCATAAGGCCCTTCTTTATTACTCCCTCAACGATCGGTTTTACCTCAAGGCTTGAGAAACCCATTCTCAGTAGAATACTTCTTTCAATTGCAGGAGTTGTATTTTTATAGCCAAGCTCCAACATAGGCTCAACTATTTTCTCGGCCAGCTCCCAGAATCTCTGCTTTAATTCATCATCAGAAAGGTTTTTCAGATGTTCTCTTCTTACTGCATAGTCATCTGCACGTTTCATTCATATCCCTCCATTAAAATATTTCGCGAAAATCATTTTAAATTATAATTCAATTTTCGCGTAAATGTTTTCCTTAATTTCATAGAATTCGCGCTATACCCTGATGGAATACCTTAAGCGCGTTCTATATTTTCACTTTAACATTAAGATCCTTAAGTATGTCTTCTACAAACTTATTATCGGCTTTTACTTCCTTTGCAAGGAATTCAAGGTCTTCAGCGCCGATCTCTTCAACCTTGTAATTATTGATACAGTTCTTTATATATGATGCTCTTGCCTTGTCTATCTCATAATCCCTAACCTTTATATCCGATGGGTGAGCCGGAAGGATGATATTCTTTCCAGGTTCATCACGGTCAGGATTGCCAAACAATATTTCTATTCCGTTCTGCTTTGCGAAGCTCAACTGAGGCATCGGAGATTTTCCTGCTCCTGTGTACTCGGTTTCCTGTACAACTATGATCTGATCCTTATCCATTTCCTGTGCCAAAGCGAAGGCTGCTGTCAGTGATGTGTTTCCTGCAGGCCCTCTTTCCAGGCCTTCAAGTACTGATAAAGCTTCTGTGATATAGAATACCTCACCCTGCTTTACCAACACATATCTGTCAAGATATCTCAACGGCCTTGCAGCATTTCTCGGAACATCAGATCTGTCGGGCCAGGTTGCGAATGGGATTCCGAAGCCGGTATGACCTGTTGTAAAGGATTTTCTGTTGAAGTCCTTGTCAGAAGCCATGTGGAGTCCCGAAAGGTCCACGCTTGCTCCTATTATCTCAACATCCTTTGCACCAGCCTTTATAAGGCCTCTGGCAGTTCCGGTAACATTACCGCCGCCTGCATTGGTTATAACTACCTTGTCAGGATCCTTGCCTATCTTCTCCCTGAACTGCATTGCCAGCTCATAGCCCAGTGTTTCCACACCTGCTATACCAAAAGGAGTGTACAGGGATGCATTAAAGTAACCTGTTTCCTCCAGCAGTGCCAGGAAGGTATAGAAAAGCTCCGGACCTACAGTCAGCTGAACAACTTCTGCACCATATGCCTCACAAGCGCGCTGCTTTTCAAGTATTTCCGGCTGACCTATCATTCTGCTGTCGTAGCATTCCTGTACAACTATGCACTTAAGGCCTCTTTTAGCTGCCTGTGAAGCAACAGCCGCACCGTAATTGCCGCTTGTTGCAGTTACAACACCTTTATAGCCGTTCTTCTTTGCATGATATACAGCTGTCGCTGCCCTTCTTGCCTTGAAGCTCCCTGATGGGTTTGCCGCTTCATCCTTTATGAATATTCTTGCTCCCTTACCCTTTGGTGCAAGCTTTCTTGCAAGCTCCGTAAGATTTTTGAGCTCAACTATCGGTGTATTTCCTACGGCGGTTTCGCCCTGTATCTGTTGCATTTCCTCCAGTGTATATCCCGCTTCTCTCATCATTCTTTCATAATCAAAGGATATCCCTCCGGATTCGAAGACACTGTAGTCAATTCCAATAGCTTTTTTCATTATATCATTTCTTCTACCCATGACTGCTGCGTATGACATGTCTCTACTCATTAGAATCACCTCCAAAGAGTATTTCACGAAGCTGCATATCAACCTTTAGCAGTTCCGGTACAAAATCGCCGAAATCATGCACATATCTCGGGTTGACAGCTGTCAGCTCTCCCTTTACCCTTCTGCCGGTGGCTGTCTCAACTTCAATCATTGAACCGATCTTGGCATCCTGAAGGGCGATTCCCTTTACCCAAAGCTCAAGAGGAACCTTCTTGGTGTCCTCGGGAACCTGTGGCGCACGCTCATCTGGTTTCAGAACGATCTGGTGTATCTGCACCCAATCTCCTTTTTTTGCTGCATTCATTTAATACACTTCCTTATCTTTTCTTTATGAACTTCCTCATATCACCCATTATTGCCCTTGGTACAGGCAGATCTATCATTGTCTTAAGTCCCGGGTCAGCATTAATGACCTGTGGGATCATGTTCACACACATGGCTATTGTGCCAAGACCGCCTTGGACCTCCGGCGTTATTGACATATTCACCTCTGGAGTACCTTTTATCTTTATATAATCTCCAGTATGAGTACCTTCCATTTCAGGCTCGATCTGCTGAGGATGGATCATGTCTATTTTGGCTTCTCCGTTAACGTAACCCTGTCCTGTCATATTAACTCCTGCAACATTTCCTGCCTTTGCATAACCGTGTGGTGATCTTCTGTCCACATTGGTAACTATAGGTCTCATCTGCTGTTCGAATTTTTCAACCTCCCAGCCCAGTGCATCACCTATCATTTTTACAGACTCCGCAAAGCCTACATGTCCTGCCAGATGTCCTGACTTTACTCCCTCTTCGAATTCCTGAACTGTTATGCCTACCCCTTGCTCCTCCATAACTGCAGGCCCAAAGGGCGATAAGCTGTTTACACGCTTTGCAACTATACTGTCTACATTTGTCATACAGCCTGTAAGACATACAACAAGCAAGTCCATGATCAGCCCTGGATTTATACCGGTTCCAAGTACGGTAACTCCGTTCTCCTGTGCGATTCTGTCCAGTTCAGCAGCAAGCTCCGGACTCTGGGCATTTGGATATGCCATTTCCTCTGCTGTAGATATTACATTTATTTTCTTTTCAAGTACCTTCTTCAGCCTTGGAAATGCCTTTTCGGTATATGAATCTGTTGCGCACAGACATACATCACAGCTTCTCTCAGATATTACATCATCTATGTCGGCTTTAATTATTACTTCAGACCTGTTTCCCTTCGGTACATTCAAAACCTCATAAATGCTCTTTCCTACTCTATCGGGATGCATGTCGCAAACGCCTGTTATATCGACTCCCTGCTTAGTGAGAAGCATTTTCGCCATACCGCTTCCCATAGCCCCAAATCCCCATATTGCTACCTTAACGTTTTCCACCTGTGTTCTACTCCTTTTCATCACCAGAATTATATTATATTTTGTATATACATTTTACGAGGGACATATCTGCTATTTTAACTATGTCCCTCGTCAATGACCTTTTTATTCTTCTATCAATTCCCTCATATCACCCATTATTGCTCTCGGCACCGGCAGGTCAAGCATTGTCTTGAGTCCTGCTCTTGCGTTTATAACATGAGGTATCATGTTTACGCACATTGCTATTGTTCCAATTCCACCAGGTATTTCAGGCTTATGATCACATAGTCTCCTGTTTCTGTGCCGCCCAGCTGTGGTTCTATCTGCTGTGGATGATCCATTTCGATCTTGAGCTCTCCATCAACATAACCGAAACCTTTCATTGCAACGCCGGCAACATCTCCTGCTTTTGCGAAACCGTAAGGTGATTTTCTGTCAACCTGTGTAACTATTGGTTCCATGCTCTGTTTGAAGTCACTGAGCTTCCAGCCGATAGCATCTGCTACCATTCCGATTGACTCTGCAAAACCAACATGTCCTGCCAAATGTCCTGTCTTAACTCCTTCTTCAAACTGCTGAACTGTTATACCAATGCCCTGCTCTTCCATAACTGCTGGTCCGAAAGGTGACAAGCTGTTTACACGTCTTGCGGTTATGTGTTCTACCTCTTCGCAGGCACCTGTGAATATTACTACAAGAAGGTCCATCATGAGTCCAGGATTGATACCTGTTCCAAGTACTGTAACACCGTTGGCCTTTGCTATCTTGTTAAGTTCTTCTGCAAGCTCAGGCTCCTGTGCCTTTGGATATGCCATTTCTTCCGCGCTGGATATTACGTTGATCTTCTTCTCCAGACAGAATTTGATTTTGTCAAAAGCATTTCTGGTAAAGGAGTCGGTGCAAAGAAGGATCACATCAGCAGCGCCTTCCTTTATTACATCCTCAGCGGCGCCTATCTTGACGTCAGGTCTGTTTCCTCTTTCTGTCTTGATGAACTCATACATGCTCTTGCCAATTTTTGCTCCTCTTCCAACTGCGCCAACTATCTCAACGCCCTTTTTCTTAAGAAGCATATCGGCCATTCCGCCGCCCATTGCACCTAATCCCCAGATAATAACCTTGACATTCTCTTTTCTCATTATGTATAACCTCCTAAATAAATTTAGATTTATCCTGTTATGGTTGCCTATTTAATATATAGCAATTCTCATGCCATATTTTATCCCCAATCTGTATAATTTAACATTATGCCTCAAGGCTTCATTTTACTCACTTATCTATTTTGCGAGAATATATGGTACATTTCAGAATTGTTGAACAAGTTACTTTATAGCAAAATTATTTGCATGCATGCAAATAATTCTGCATATTTTGAAATATGTTAAGCTACATGTATGTTTGACAAGTACTATTTTTGGATATAAAATATTTCTATGCAAATTGTTTTGCACCTATTGTCCTTTAAGGGATGTTTTGTTGCATTTTGTTGACAGTTTATTTTTATTATTGGTTTGAAGCCAATCATTATATGCAAGGAAGGGAGATATGCCATGTACGATTTTCATACACATTCACATTATTCGACAGATTCAACCTCTTCAATGCATATGCATGCCAGGAAGGCTGTTGACCTTGGCATGAAGGGCATTTGTATCACAGACCATGTTGATCTGGATTATGCGAACCCTGCTGTCAGTTTTGATTTCTCTTATGACGATTATATGAATGAATTTGTCGGTGTCAAAGCTTATTTTTCTGATGTGCTGGAGCTTTTTTCCGGTATGGAAATAGGAATGCAGCCTCACAATCTTGCAGATAATGAGAGTATTTTGAAGAGCAGGAGCTTTGATTTCATTATTGGCTCAATTCATTGCGTAAATGGAAAGGATATGTATGATGGTTCCTTTATCGAAGGTATTACTGTTGAAGAGGGCATTATACAGTACTTCAGGGATATGCTTTACTGCATCGATAATTTCAGTGATTATGATGTACTTGGACACTTGGACGGAATAAGGCGATATATAGGTAACAATGAGGCGAAATTCTCCTACAAGCTTTACAAGGGTTTCATCCATAACGTACTATTCAAGCTGATCAATGCCAATAAAGGCATCGAGATAAACACAGCCGGGCTTCGCTATGGGCTTTCCTCCTTCCATCCCATTCCCGAGATACTGAAGCTTTATAGGTTCCTTGGAGGCGAAATAATAACCATAGGTTCCGATTCCCACAGTCCTGATACTCTGGGTTATGGACACGATTCAGCTATGAAGCTGTTATCTGAGCTTGGCTTCAAGTATTACACCATATATAAGAAACGAAAACCCATATTCATTAAAATATAAATGAAAAAAGAAGATCCTTCGCGGTGCACACAGTAACAGGGGAAAGTATTGCTCAGGATGACATTTATCTGTCATCCTGAGTGAAACGAAGGATCTTTATCTTCTAAGCCAGCTTCATAGCCTTATACCGTATTTCTTCAATTTATGCTGCAGCGTCTGTCGTTTTATACCAAGCCTTTCTGAGCTTCTGGATATGTTATTGTCACATTCCTGCAAGGCTTCTATGATCAAGCTCTTTTCAACCTCTTCCATTATGCTGTCCAGCGGCTTGTTCTCATTCAGGCTCAGGTTGAATTTGTGCTTACCTGTCTTGAAAAGCTTTTCATAAATATCCGAAGAAAAAATCTCAGCCTTGATTATATGTCCGGTGTTTACCATGTTGATGGCGCTTTCAATCACGTTTTCCAGCTCCCTGACATTACCGGGCCATTCATAATGCATAAGGGCTTCTTTCACCTCATTGGTCACATACCATATGTCTTTTCTGAGTATTGCATTGTATTTCTTTATAAAATGATCTATAAGTATCGGAATATCAAATTTTCTCTCTCGTAAAGGAGGAATGTTCAAGGATATTACATTCAATCTATAATAAAGGTCCTTCCTTAATACTCCGCTGTTTAGTATATCAGATGGCTTTTCATTAGTCGTGGCCAATATCCTTACATCTATTGGTATATCCGAAAGTCCTCCGATCCTTCTAACATAGCCCTCCTGCAGCACTCTCAGAAGCTTGGCCTGTAGCTGCAAGCCCATTGAGTTTATTTCATCCAGCAGCAGTGTGCCCCCATTGGCCTGTTCAAAAAGCCCCGGTCTGTTTATTGCACCTGTGAAGCTTCCTTTTACAGTTCCGAAAAGGATCCCCTCAAGGAGTGATTCAGGCAATGCCGCACAATTCTGTGCTATGAAAGGCTTATGCTTTCTGCTGCTTTCATTGTGAATGCTTTGTGCAAAAAGCTCTTTGCCAGTACCTGTCTCTCCGAATATCAGAACAGTCGATGTGGACATGGCGGCTTTTTTTGCTATCTCTATTGCCTTATGAAAGCCTTCATCTTCTCCAATAAGATTTCTGAAGGTGTAACCCTTAAGGTCCGCATCATCTATATCCTTGCTGGCAAGCTCCTGCTGAAGGTAAACCAGCTTTTCCGACAATTCCTTCTCCTTCGTGATGTTTTTTGCCATTTCAAGTGCCCCACGCTTACCGGGTGCTATCACAATGGGTATCGTACTGTTTATGGTGTTTATCTGCTTTCCCTTGTTGTTGAGGTAGGTCTGATACCTATTATATATGGGTTTCCCGGTTTTCAATACCGTCAGGAGCGTACTTGTCTCCGGTGTAAGGCTGGGGAAAATGTCCAGGATACTTTTTCCCATCACCTCATTCACATCCAACCCTTCCATATCTCCCATGGACTGATTGTA
>CAZNMO010000088.1:0-16624 GCA_964574195.1 uncultured Clostridiaceae bacterium
CAAGTATTGAAAGATATCCATCGGTATCCTATCCAGCTGCATGGCTTTCATAAGATAATACATATAATTGCCTTTTCGCTGTTTATATAAAAGGTCCGCCTCGAAAAGCACCTTGAGATGTTTCGAAATACACGCTTCTGTAAGCCTAAGCTCCTCTGCAAGGCTTTGGGTGGAGGATTGCTTTTGATATATCAGCTTCAATATCTTCAATCTGGTCTCATCTCCCAGAGCCCTCATGGTCTTGTAAAGGTCCACGGGGACCTCCGGCAGCGCCTCCTGAAGATGCGCCCTGAAGGTCATCTGTATGTGGGTCGGGTCATTTATACCCACCAGAAGGTGTGGATCTATGAAGCTGCTGATTTTTATCGTAATTGTCCTGATCTCCCTATAATCGAAGGAAAAGGTCCTATATTTGTAAAATATCAGTTTATCCTCCGTTACCTCTATCCTGTTGTGAATGGTCCTTATATACTCCCTGACGCCCATTTCATCACAGACCATGCCTTGCTTTTTCAGTATCCTGATAAGCAGCAGCTCCATATATCTCAGCTCATTTTCAAAGAATTGAAAATAATAAGCCTTCAGGCATGCAACGAACCGTCTGAGAAGATCCCCCGCATCCCTAATTACTATTTCCGGTTCCGTCCCATTTAACAGTATCCTTGAAAACTCCTGGGGCTCCATGACAGAGATCTCATCCAGAACAGCTATTACATTAAGATCCACGATGTTCTCTGATATGTCGTCAAGATCCATAGCCCCACACCACTCGTCGCTTATTTTTCCAAAATAGATCAATTCTTCATAAAGGGGTACGGACAGCTTCTCCTTCATGCCCGCCGCCCAGTCCAGGCGTTCCAGATGGTGCTCCGGCTTGGCCAGAACATGAAGGCTGCACAGCATTTCAAAAAAAGGGGAGTAATTAAACCTCACCGACATGTGTCCATCCTGCTTAACGGATAGTAACATAGGCATCCCGTCCTCTTACCAATATCTACTTAATTATAGCATTCCGCCTAAAATAAAGCCATGCTGCCTGTCCTCTTGGCATGGCGTTCACCCAGTTTAAGGCACAGGATCGTAGCAGACAGCATGATGAAGGCTGCCAGAAGGCTGACTAGCACAAAGCCCCTGATCTCCGCCAAGCCATCCCCCCTTATAAATATCCTCCGCAGCATCTCGGCAATATAGGTCAATGGAAAAACAGCTCCGACAGCTTTGGCCCAAAGTGGAAATACCAGCGTCGGCACCTTGATCCCTGCGAATATCTCCATGGGTTCCTCCAATATTGTGAACAGAAAGGCAGAATCCCTCGAAAAGAGAAACAACGCATTAAGGAGCATCCCCCACAACATAGACAGAATGATGAGCAGCAGGATCCCAATTACTGCGCATACCATATTCACCTTGAAGCCCGGTGCATTTAACGCGAATATCCCCAGCGCAAAGACGACAAACAGCCATATGCTGTCAAGCAGTGATGCCACTGCGTTTCCCATTATAAAAGCCAGCCTGTTTGCGGGAGTCATATATACAAGTTCAAGAGTGCCGTATGTCCTTTCCGACGAGAAAAACCAGGCAGATTGTACAAAACAGCGGAAGAATATAAGGCATAGGTAACCCATGAGTACGAAAACAATCAGATTCCCCTCATTGACGTAGTCCAGGCCCCCCGCTATTTTGTCCAGGCGAAAGGGCTTGTAGCTGTAATATGCAGTGATGAAGGTAAGCAACGGCCAGATAAAGAGAGAAATGTAAATACCTCGTCCAAAGAAACGGTTTCTGTGCTGTTTCCTCATTTCTGCCCTCAGTACCTTAATAAAGTGTCCCATCAGCTGCCCCTCCTGGAAAGCTTGACTATCGTATCTTCAAGCTTTGGTTCCAGATAGCAGAACTTTTTGAAAGCCGCTTTATGCTCCAGCAGCACTCTTGTAACTGTTTCACTGAGGTCTTTTCTGGAGGTTATAGTATACTCCCTGCTCTTTACGTCCCAGATTATATTGCAGTCATGCTCTGCTGCCATACATGCCTGTGTAAGGCTTGAATGAAGCAGTTCGTGGTTCTCGAGCAGCTCGAGGCACAAGGTCTTGTTCTCCATCCCCATCATGGCAAGCTCCCGGGGTGTGCCCTGCACGACCACAGTCCCCTTGTCCATGACATATACATATTCGCAAAGCTCCTCTACTTCCTGGATATAATGGGTCGTCAGCAATATTGCCTTGCCCTCCTTACAAGCCAAAGCCCTTACATGCTCCCTCAGCTCCCTGGATATGGCCGCATCCAGTCCCAAGGTAGGCTCATCCATAAAAATATATCCGGGGTCATTTATCAAGCCTCTGGCGATCTGGAGCCTCTGCTTCATCCCCTTGGAAAAGCGCTCCACCGGTATATCCTGGTTCTCACTTAACCCGACCATGGCAAGCAGCTTTTGTATCCGTGCCTCCAGCAGCCTGTTTTCAACGCCGTACAACTGCCCGTAATACCATAGGTTCTCCCTGGCGGTCAATCGCCAATATATCATCCTTTCACCGCCGGCTATCATGTTTATCCTCTTTTTGACCTTCATTGCATCCTTTACTCCATCCAATCCATCTACGTCGATCCGTCCCGTAGTCGGCAGCAGCAGTGTGGAAAGCACTTTTATGGTAGTGGTCTTACCCGCCCCGTTTATACCCAGCAGACCAATTATCTGTCCCTTATGCAATTCCAGGCTTACATCCCTTACTGCTTCAACGCTGGTCTTCTTTCTTCTCAGGAAACCTTCCCAATCCCTGCTCTCATAGGTTTTACTCAAATGCTCCGCTATCAACATTATTATTACCTCCATCAACCGAATATTTTTTCCAGTGCTGCAGATTCCACCCGCTTGATCAGTGCAAAGCCTGCTGTGCAATATACCGCACTCATGGCAATTATCCTAACATAGCTGCCCAACTGGGAAGCTGCAGACACTCCCCGCAGTGTACTGTTCCTCATTATCTCCAAGGAAATAGTGACCGGAATGCCTTGAGACAGATACTGTACAGGCACCGGCAGGTACTGGACCGGAAAGGTCACCCCGCATATCAGAAATAAAACTGCAAACAGGGTGTTTTGAGAAATATACGTGTCCCTGGTATACAGCATTACCGAGGCAAGGATCAGTGACAGAGAGAAATATGAGGCCAACGACAGCAAAAGACCTATCAGGGCCGCCGGACCATCAAAGCCGCTGAAACGTACCCCGAAAGGCAGGCACACCAGCAGCATCACCGCTACCTCCCCGGAGGTGGTCACCGTCTGCTGCAGCATATTTCCCAGAAAATACTGCACCCTGCGGAAAGGCGCCAGCATAAGGCTTTCCAACGTTCCTTCCCTCAGCTCAGTAATGAGGCTTCGACTGACATTCAGAAGCGTCCTTACCATGAATAGATGCATACAGTTACCTATAATGACATAACTGACATAATCCGAAGTCCCTGCATAGCCTGCAAAAGACTCTTTTATCTGACCGTCAAAAAGCAGGTGATACATGAAGAAGGCTGAAACAGCAGTGTAGATGGCAGTCAGGACGTTACCTATGAAGAAATCCTTGGGATAAGCCCTCAGCTGAACTATGAAGTTCCTTCTGAAGGTTGCCAATAGTACCTTACAACTCAAAATAACCCTCCTCGCTTTATTTGATTAGCTCTATAGTTAATCAAAATCGTCAACCTATTAGAGCAGAGGTATTATAATGACCTTTTATCCAGGTGTCAATCAAAATATCAGTTGGGGCAAAAAAGCTCGGCAAGCTTACCGTACATAGATATTGACTGTTCTGCACATACTCGCTATGATAATTGCTATTGGAGCAGGAGGCTTCATATACATATGAAGTACATAAGGATCGAAGGGTAGGTTGGAAATGGAAATAAAAGAGTCGCTTATTTGTACAAAATGCAACGGTACGCATTTCTCGGTAAAGCGTGAAGCCACATATCTATACAGCTATAACCTGGATACTCCGGAAACGGGACAGTGGAGCAAGGACCCTGAAGCGCTCCCCTTCTTGTTTGACAACAGGGAGCTGATCGGCAGCCACGAATATCTGAGATGTGAACAGTGCGGAGCCAAATACCCCTGCAGCCTTGACGACAGGAACAGCACCATCGATTTCACCATAGAGCGCAAGGCCATAAGAGCCGACAATGTGACCAACCCAGAATTCCTGGGATAAATAAAGCCGTCGGAGATAGTCAGTGACGCCTATCTCCGACGGCTTTATTCCGTCAATATCCGGGTACCTTTTGGTCAACCACTAATGCCATAGGCATTTAGAAGGCAAAGTTACCGTTCCTGAATACCGGCACTTCTTTACCATCAGCAGTAATACCGGTTATCTCAAGGTCTTCCGAGCCTATCATGAAATCCACATGAGTAAGGGAATCATTTACTCCTGCATTTTCCAGCTCCCTATCTCCCATGTTTTCGCCATTCCTGAGGCAAACACAATAAGCCTTCCCGATGGCCAGATGACAGGAGGCATTTTCATCAAAGAGGGAATTATAGAATAATATCCCTGATTTGGATATGGGTGAATCATAAGGTACCAATGCGACCTCCCCAAGATATCTTGCGCCTTCATCAGTTTCAACAATGCTTTTCAGGGCTTCATAACCCGTTTCAGCGCTGTAGTCCACTATCCTTCCATCCTTGAAATGGAGAGTAAAGCCATCAATTATATTACCATTGTGGCTGAGTGGCTTGGTACTTACCACCCTGCCGTTAACTCCTGACTTTTCAGGCAAGGTGAATATTTCCTCAGTAGGCATATTGGCTATAAACTCCACGCCTTCAGGTGTAAGGTCTGAGCCGCCTATCCAGAGATGTCCCTTTGGAAGCTTTATTTCCAGGTCAGTCCCATAGGAATTTCTGTAGTGCAACCGGTCGAAGCTGCTGGAATTCATAAAATCTATGCTTCTCTTAAGCCTTTTCTTATGTTCTTCCCAGGCTGCTACAGGATCTTCCGTATCCACCCTGACCGTTTTGAATATCTCTACCCAAAGCTTTTCAATGGCCTCTGCTTCATCCAATCCGGGAAACACCTTCTTCGCCCAAGCCGGAGATGGGACTGCAACTACACACCAACTATTCCTGTTGCTCATCAGCCTATCCCTGTACTCCTTGATAGCAGTCTGGCTGGCTCTGCTGCTCTTCATCATCCTGGCCGGATCTACGCCAAGCATCGCCTCGGGATCATCATCATCAATGCTTAGGAATGCAGCACCTTTACGGGAATAGGATATAAAAAATTCCTTCTTCCATTCGGGATACTCGTCAAAAACCTCTTCCGGAGCATTCAGGTACCTTATCCTTGAGAACTGGTCATCCCTCCAGTTAATAACTACATCCTTTGCGCCCATATCGAAGGCTGCGGCGGATACTTCCCTGACAAAGGCTGCGCAACCCACAGATGCGCCGATTACCAGTATTTGCCCCTTCTGAATGTTAACACCATACCTAACTATCAGTTCTGCATATTTTTGAGACATGCTATTTCTCATAATCCAACCTCGCTTTTTATGTATTACTTGTTATCAAAGCATGCTGTCGGCTTCTCTTATGTAGCCCGCTGTGATCCTTGAGGATTCAACAAGGAGCCCTCTCTCCTCTTCACTCAGGACTATGTTGTCGATACCCAGCACGCCCTTTCGTCCAAGCTGCACGGGGACACTCAGAAATATATCACTTATCCCGTATTCTCCATTTAATAGTGTGGAAACTGTGACCGACTCCCTGGAGAATCCAAGTATGCCTTCAATTATCCTGACGGCGGAGAGGGCTATCCCATAACAACTATGTACATTCCCCAGCCTTATATTCCACCCAGCCCGTTCAGTCTCCCGGTTGATCCTGGCTTTGACCTGGTCATTTAAGACCATTCCCCTTTTTTTAAGATAAGCCTCCAGGGGTTCCCCCCCCACCTTTACCCTGCTCCACAACGGTACCATGGATTCTCCATGCTCTCCTATTACCTCAGCTTGTATTATTGACGGATCAATGCCGTACCAGCTGCCTATTATCTGCCTGAAGCGCATCGAGTCAAGCAAAGTTCCCGTACCCAGGACCTTTGAGGCAGCAAGCCCCGAGAGCCTGTATGCGGCATATGTCATGGGATCCAATGGATTTGTCACTATTATCAACACAGCATGGGGGCAGCTTTCTGCTATGCCCGGAATTATCTCCTTGTACATTCCTATATTGTTTTTCAATACGTCCATTCTGGTTCCATGCTTATCAGCAAGTACTCCTGCCGTTACAACCACTATATCCGAACCCGAAGCATCATGGCAATTGCCATTGCTCACCCATATCCCGCCTGTCAGTGGCCCGCAGTGGGACAGATCCATGGCTTTTGCCGCACCCTTTGCCGTATCTCTGTTTATGATAACGATTTCAGAGGTAAGCTCCTTGAGCATAAGTGCATATGCCACCTGGGGCCCTATGGTACCAGCCCCGACTATGGTTATTTTGTCTGCCTTCTCCGCCAAACCCTTCACCCCAAAATAACAATGATATTTTTCATATTCCTATTATAAGCCATATATATGCTCCATGTTAAGCTTTTTCCAATAAGCCACTTCTTGAAATGCTGCAAACCCGCCCCGCAGGCCGGATGTGCGCCTATCCGCTTTTAATCCGGTTAAAGAAATAACAATACTTGTATTATTCCTGAGATATAATATAATAGTGTTATAAATGGTAAATATATCTGATTTGGGTCTTTACCGTTGATACGGTTTATCCGTATGTTTGACTTTTACAAACGTATAATTTCATAATTTGGACCGAATGAAAATGGCGAGAGATATCTTAAATGGTAGCCGAAGGAGCAAGACAAAGGGATGCCTTCCTTTTGTGGACACTCTCAGGCAAAAGGATCGTTATTGGATGGTACTCTGAAGAGTCCGCTAAGCGGCGCCGCAGGAGAAATGCACTTTAGGTGCTGAAGCTCTCAGGCAAAGAGAACAGAGGGATATAATGGCAGATTAATTTTATGTGCTATTATATCCCTTTTATAATTGGATACCCTATATTCATGCGGGTAAAAAAACACAAATATACATGTAAAACGGAAATAACAAATAAAGTATAAAAAGGAGGAACGATATCCATGAGTGAACCGAAAAAGACATCCCTATTCAATGCCCACCAGAAGTGCGGAGGCAAGGTAATTGATTTTGCCGGCTGGGCACTTCCGGTACAGTATGAGGGCATAACAGCAGAACACGAAGCAGTCAGAAACAATGCCGGAGTATTTGATGTATCCCATATGGGTGAGGTTGAGGTCAAGGGTCCTCAGGCTACAGACTTTGTTAACAACCTGGTCACCAATGATGTATCGGTAATGAATGTAAATCAGGTAATATATGGTATGATGTGCTACCCTGACGGTGGCATAGTCGATGACCTTCTGGTCTACAAGCATAACAATGAGTTCTACCTATTGGTCATCAATGCCAGCAATGTTGAAAAGGACTTCCAGTGGATGAAGGACAATGTAGGCGAATATAAAGTGGAGCTTAATAATATCTCCGAGGCGGTTTCCGAGATAGCTCTACAGGGACCAAAAGCTGAGGAAACACTGCAAAAGCTTACCGACACTGACCTTTCAGAAATCGGCTTCTTCTATTTCAAGACAGATGTGAAGATCTCAGGCAGAAGCTGCCTGGTATCCCGTACCGGCTATACCGGAGAAGACGGCTTCGAAATCTATATGCAGCACCAGGATGCGGAGCCTATATGGGATGAAATCCTGAAAACAGGCAAGGATAATGGTGTAATGCCTACAGGACTTGGTTGCCGTGATACCCTCAGGTTTGAAGCCAACCTGCCCCTCTATGGAAACGAGCTTTCACCTGAAATCACTCCCCTGGAGGCAGGCTTCGGCATGTTTGTAAAGCTGGGAAAACCGAACTTCATTGGCAAGGAAGCTCTGGAAAAGCAGAAGGCTGAAGGCTTAAAGCGCAAGATAGTTGGCTTTGAAATGGAAGGCGCCGGAATACCGAGACATGGCTATGAGGTAATGGCTGAAGGCAAGAACATCGGCTTCGTAACCACCGGGTATTATTCACCTACACTGAAAAAGAATATTGGCCTCGCAATGGTTGACATTGCTTATTCCGAGCTGGGCTCTGCCATAGACATCCAGATAAGAAAGAACACTGTAAGAGCCAAGGTTATCGGCAGGAAATTCTATAGTAAAAACTACAAAAAGTAAAATAAATAAATATTAGGAGGAATGTAAAATGGAAATCAAATCAGGATTAATGTACTCAAACGATCATGAATGGGTAAGGGTAGAGGGTGACAAGGCTTATATAGGGATCACTGACTATGCACAGCATGCTTTGGGAGAAATAGTATATGTGGAACTGCCCGGAATAGGCGATGAAATCAACGCAGGCGATGTATTCGGAGTAATCGAATCCGTTAAGGCTGCCTCAGATTCATATCTACCGATATCCGGAAAGGTACTGGAGGTAAACGAAGAGTTGTCAGATTCACCACAGCTTATAAACGAGAGCCCCTATGAGAGCTGGATAGTTGCAGTGGAAATGACAGACAAGGCTGAGCTGGATAACCTCATGAACGAGCAGGCTTACAAGGAGTTCTGCGAAAAGGAGGCATAATATGCACAGGTATATACCTAATACCGAGGCCGAAGAGAGGCTGATGCTGGACAGCATCGGTGCCAAGAGCATCGAGGATCTGTTTGCGGATATACCGGCTGAGCTGAGGCTGAATAGAAGGATCGACATACACAAAGCCATGTCGGAGCTGGAGTTGTCAGGAAACATGAAAAAGCTCAGCGGTGCCAACAAGAGTACCGAAGAGTTGGTATGCTTCCTGGGAGCGGGAGCCTATGACCATTATATCCCTTCCATAGTCAGACACCTGGCTATGCGTTCGGAGTTTTATACAGCATATACTCCTTACCAGCCGGAAATAAGCCAGGGTACCCTTCAGGCAATTTTTGAATACCAGACAATGATCTGCAGCCTGACTGGTATGGAGGTTACCAATGCCTCCATGTATGACGGTGCTACAGCCTGCGTTGAGGCTGCCATGATGGCAGTGGAGAATGCAAGGCGCAGCTCAATTTTGGTATCAAAAACCGTCCATCCTGAAATAAGAAAAGTATTGAAAAGCTACATGCACTTCCGCGATGTGGAAGTTGTAGAAGTTGATATGAAAGACGGCGTAACTGATGTTGAAAAGCTGAAGACGTTGGCTGAAGCCGGTACCGCCGGTGTAATCGTCCAGAACCCCAATTTCTTCGGAATAATCGAAGACCTTACCGATATAGAGAAAATCATCCATGCTAACAAGGGAGTGCTCATTGACTATGTGGACCCAATATCTCTCGGAATACTGAAGAGCCCCGGAGAATCAGGAGTTGACATAGCAGTCGGCGAAGGCCAGTCCCTTGGCAACAGCCTGAATTTCGGTGGCCCATACCTCGGCTTCCTGGCTACTAATTCAAAGCTTATGAGAAAGATGCCCGGAAGAATAGTAGGCCAATCCGATGACGTGGATGGAAAAAGAGCCTTTGTACTGACGCTTCAGGCCAGAGAACAGCATATCCGCAGATACAAGGCAACCTCCAACATATGCTCCAATCAGGGTCTTAACGCTCTGATGGCTACTATTTACATGAGCACCATGGGTAAAGCAGGCCTCAAGGAAGTTGCTGAGCAAAGTGCGAAGAAAGCGCATTATGCCATGGAGCAGCTTACAAAGAGCGGAAAATACAAGCCATTGTTCAACAAGCCCTTCTTCAAGGAGTTTGCAGTAGTGGGAGAAGCGTCGGCTGCCTCAGTAAACAACGAGCTGCTTAAAAACAATATCCTCGGCGGCTTCCAACTTGACAAGGAATATCCCGAGCTGAAGAACGGCTTGCTGCTGTGTGTTACTGAAAAGAGGACAAAGGAAGAGATCGACAAGCTGGCCCGGGTTATGGAGGTAGTAAAATGAAGAATTATAACAAACTGATCTTTGAAATCTCCAAGGAAGGAAGAAAGGCTTACAGCCTGCCTCCCTGCGACGTACCGGATACCAGCCTTGAAAGCCTGATACCTTCGGACCTCATGAGGGCTGAGGAAGCACAACTTCCGGAAGTGAGCGAGGTCGATGTGGTTAGGCACTTTACAAACCTCTCAAATAAGAATTACGGAGTTGATACAGGCTTTTATCCTCTCGGCTCCTGCACCATGAAATACAATCCAAAGATCAATGAGGATATGGCCGCTCTGCCAGGCTTCAGCAGCATTCATCCACTTCAGCCCCAGGAGACCGTTCAGGGAGCTCTGGAACTTATGTACGACCTGGATGTTATGCTTTCAGAAATAACCGGTATGGAAAGAGTAAGCCTTCAGCCTGCAGCCGGAGCTCACGGAGAGCTTACAGGGCTGATGATAATAAAGGCCTATCATGAAAGCAGAGGAGACAGCAAGAGGACTAAAATAATCGTACCTGACTCTGCCCATGGGACTAATCCGGCAAGCGCTGCAGTTGCAGGCTTTGACATCGTGGAAATAGCCTCAGATAAGAACGGAGCTGTTGACCTGGAAGCCTTGAAGGCAGTTCTGAGTGATGAAATAGCAGGCCTTATGCTCACTAATCCGAGCACCCTGGGACTTTTTGAGAAAAACATAAAGCAGATAGCCGACCTGGTGCATCAGGCAGGCGGATTGCTCTACTATGACGGAGCCAATACCAATGCCATTATGGGTATAGCAAGACCTGGGGATATGGGCTTCGACGTGATCCATCTCAACCTGCACAAGACCTTCTCCACCCCTCATGGAGGCGGAGGACCGGGAAGCGGCCCTGTTGGAGTAAAGAAGGATCTGGTCAAGTTCCTCCCTGTACCTGTAATTGAGAAAAAGGGAGAATCCTTCGTAATGGATTATGACAGACCTGATTCCATAGGCAAGGTAAAAAGCTTCTATGGCAACTTCGGAGTTGCAGTAAGAGCATATGCCTACATCCTTTCCATGGGCGGCGAAGGCTTGAAGGAAGTCAGCCAGAAAGCAGTCCTCAACGCCAACTATATGATGGGCAAGCTGAAAGAGCACTACGAGCTTCCCATGGATCAGGTGTGCAAGCATGAGTTTGTACTAAGCGGGCTGAAAGACAATGACAATCATATAGCTACCCTTGATATCGCAAAAAGGCTCCTGGATCATGGCTATCATCCACCGACCATATACTTCCCGCTTATAGTCAACAATGCGATAATGATAGAGCCTACTGAAACTGAAAGCTTAGAGACCCTCGACAGCTTCATAGACATCATGGTAAAGATAGCCCAGGAAGCCAAGGAGGATCCAGAAACACTGAAAACCGCCCCCCACCATACACTAGTCAGAAGAATAGACGAGGCTAAAGCCGCCAGAAACCTGATATTGAAGTGGGATGGCAGCAAATAGCACAAGGAGTGATTTAAATGAACCCATTTATGAAGAAGCTGGTTGACTCAAAATTCATGACGGAAGCCCAGGGAAGCTACCTTGAAGAGGCTATTATGAAAAAAGACTCCATAATTATTTCCGGCCACAAAGGCTTTGGGATATTACCGCTCTTTGCAACCTGCAGTGCTGTAGCCAAGAGCAATTTCAAAATAAAGCAGGTCAAGAGCTATGATGATCTTTCCGAAGATACAGAATACTATCTGATTGCCGACCTTGCCAATATAGACTACGGCAAGCTGGTTACCGATGCAATGCTAAAGCAAGGCACTTCCTTCATTGCCTTGAAGGACCCTGATCACCCCTACTCGGTGCTTAAACTTTTGGGCGATGTATACAAGCAGAACAGCGATACATCAAGGGTATACCAACTGGTTGAATGCGTAAAGGTCGATGGTGTCCCTCAGCTTTCCAAAATCACCAGGATCACACTGAACGAAGCCGGAAAGCCTGTGAAGGTTGATCTCTAAGTAACAAATGATAAGATACCCTCTGCCGGGGCATCGGTGGAGGGTATACTTTTCCACAAAGGAGCTGAAGTCATGAAGCTAAAGGTTTTGGATCTTGGAAGCTGTGATTACGGGAAGGCCTGGGACATGCAGCATGAGATACTGGACAAGCGGCAAAAGGGCGAGCTGGGAGATACTCTTATACTAGTGGAGCATCCACCTGTCATTACCTTAGGGAGGCACGCAGTGGAGGCCAACATCGTAGTACCGGAAAAGCTTTTGGCTGAGAAGGGTGTTGAGGTATTCCACATAGAGAGAGGCGGAGACGTGACCTATCATGGTCCCGGCCAGCTGGTAGGCTACCCTATTGTCGATCTTAGGGAAAAGGGCATGGGCATAAGAGAGTTTGTGGAAAGGCTTCAAAGTACCTTTATTACACTGTTGAAAGAAGAGTATGGCATTGAAAGCGGTATACATCCAGAGTTCCCCGGCGTGTGGACAGGAGACAGCAAGATAACTGCTGTAGGCCTGGCAGTAAAACGCGGTGTAACCATGCATGGCTTTGCCTTTAATATAAATACCGATCTTGAGCATTTCAAGCTTATAGTTCCCTGCGGCATAGCAGGCAAAGGGGTGACTTCACTGGAGAAGATCGTAGGGAAAAGCATGGATTTTGACCATGTAAAAAAGCAGGTACTGGAGTATTTTTGCAAGGCCCTTGATTATGAAGGCTTTGAGGAGGTTAATAATTGGAATTGAAAAGAAAGCCTGAATGGCTCAGAATAGATTTGAACAAGGGGCGCAGCCTGGATTACGTCAAGGATATCCTGCAGCGTTTCTCATTGAATACGGTATGTGAGGAAGCAAACTGCCCCAACAGGATGGAATGCTTCAGCAAGAAGACAGCTACCTTTATGATCCTGGGCAGCCAATGCACCAGGAACTGCACCTACTGTAACGTGTCCCACGGCGCTACACAGCCTGTAGATGCCGAGGAGCCGAAAAATGTAGCTAAGGCAGCTGCCGAGCTTGGCCTTAAGCATGTGGTCATCACCTCGGTGACCAGGGATGACCTTCCTGACGGCGGAGCAAAGCACTTTGCAGAGGTGATCAGGGCAATAAAAGCCCTGGACGATAATATGGTAGTAGAGGTACTGATCCCTGATTTCAGGGGAAGTATGGTCGCACTGGAAACTGTGGTCAATGCAAAGCCGGAAATAGTAAACCATAATATTGAGACTGTCCCCAGGCTGTACCCTGAGGTTCGCCCGTCAGCCCTGTACCACCGTTCTCTCGAACTGTTGGAGAGGGTAAAAACCATTGATAAAGGCATGTATACCAAGTCAGGCATCATGGTGGGACTCGGAGAAACCGAGGAAGAAGTCATACAGGTATTCAAGCATCTGCGAAGTATGGGCTGCGACTTCCTTACTGTAGGACAATATCTGGCACCAAGCTCCAAGCATCATCCCGTTGTAGAATATGTGAAGCCGGAGACCTTTGCAATGTATAAGGAGAAGGCCCTCAGCCTGGGGTTCTCCTTTGTGGCCTCCGCTCCGCTGGTAAGAAGCTCCTATAATGCGGCTGAGATGCTGGGATCGCACTAGGCAGCATTAAGCATGTAGATCGTTTTCTATATGCACTTGTATAACGCAAAAGCCTTATATATCTACTCACGCAATATATGCTTTGGACAGAATTAGGGCTTGATAGACCGGAAAATCCTAACGCCCATAACCCGACCTCGTGTCGGTATGGGCTGGATTCGCGTCCATGCTCATCCCACGGATTTTCCGGCCTCTCTTCACCCTATTCTGTTACCCAAAGGCATATAAGCGTTCACTGATATATAAGGCTTTTGCTGTAGTACATTTGCTTTATTAATGATAAAAAATAGAGTCTGCTGCCGTATACTTAGGCCTCAGACCCTTTTTTTCACCCTTTTTTATTTCTTCACTACAGGTATCCATACCTCGCAACGGTAATCGTCTGCGCTGCAATCTCCCTCAGGATAGACCTCCAGCTCAGGTGCATCGGCGTGCTCGTAGCCTGTTGCCGGAAGCCACTCCTGGAATATCCGCTCTGTAACCTGTTGTATGGCTCCGGGCAGTGGCCCTACCGAGGTGAATACCGCCCAGCTTGCCGCCGGTATCTTCCTGATCGTTATTCCGCTTTCTTCGGCACTTCCGGCATACTCAACCGCTATCATGTACGACATCATTTCCTTCTCGAAATCCATGTCCATGCATATGCCGTAAACCGCGTTACCGGTCCCAATAGTGCACAGTTTTTCAACTGTTCCATCACTGTTACACTGGTTCCAGAACTCAGGTATGCGCCTGAAGTTCTCTCCGTCCTTGCAGGAGACCCTCAATACCTTTCCTATTACCTGAAACTCTTTTTTTTCAACTATTTTATAGTCCATGTCCTTATCCCCTTTCAATGATATGTGGAAGGAAATCCTCGGATATGCCTTGAGCAACACTCCCGGTTCCCTAGCCCCCGAAGGTGTTATCCCATGCAGTCTGCGGAACGCTTTTGCGAAGGACTCAGGGCTGTCATACCCATACTTCAGGGCTATATCCAGCACCTTCGCGTCTGACGACATCACCAGCTCCTGGGCTGCCAGCGTCAGCTTCCTTTTACGCATGTACTCGGCCACAGTCATTCCGGTAAGCATATGGAACATCCGCTGGAAATGAAAGATCGAAGAATAAGCAGCTTTTGCAGCCTCCGTAACATCCAGCTGATCCTCCATGTGCCTTTCCATATAGTCGATTGCAGCCATCATCCTGTCTAGCCACTCCAAAGCATTCCCTCCTTTAATGGTATAATAACATGGATCAAAATACGCTTCCTGTCTTGCAGTGCTTTTAGATGACAGATGACTTTTTGGCTTGTGGCGTCCGTTTTGTATCCTGTTTCAAAATAAGCAGCTGCTTGACATCTTCCAATGCCTGGGCGCTTTCCACCCTAAGCATCAGCCACAGGGTCCCGTTGAAAGGCTTTGCTTTTTTTACTGTATCCGCTACTCCATGGGTCAGCTCTTCATATAAGGCTTCAATTAAAGGGAGCAGGTCAAGAGTAACGACTACCAGGACAATAAAGCCCTCCTTTTCAGGGTAAAGGGTGCAGATGGATTTCCCCGATTTCTGGTATTTCATATTCCACCCTGGCTTTCCCGCACAGGTGCTAAAGGTTATTCTGGGCTCAGCCTTATACCTCTCCCCGATGAAATCATTCAGCTGCAGCCAAAGCTCCTTTGAAGGAGAATTGATATAACCAGCTATTTCAGCATAATCCGGCATATGGCTCCCGTCCAGTATCATATCCTTTTCAACCATATAATCGCCTCCTTTCCTGTTACCGTTTACCCGCAGGTAAAGCTGCTATGCCCTCTCTGCTTTAAACCGGAGGACGGTCTGCAGTTTTTCTGCGGCAGTCTTCCGGAAGTCGGAAATATATATTTCCCGATGAGTCTTTGAGACTCGCCTGAGTCCATTTGCACTGCAATACTCCTCCATCATTTCAAAGGAAGCAGGCTCACTGTCATAAGGACCTACATGAAGCATCTGCACGCACAGTCCCTCTTCCAAGGCTCCGAACCTCACTTTCTCAAGCTTTGGTGACTTTAGCTTCCGGGCAGCGGATACCAATGCGGCCCTAACCGTATCTTCCGTCACAAAATCAGGCTGCCTGATCATTATGGTATATACCAGGCTATCCTTGTCCATCACCTCTGCGCCTCTTGCTTCAGGGGCCAGATCCCAGACTCCCTCCAGTGGGAAGACTGTATACTCAAAATATCCCTCAGGGGTGATACCCTTCTTGGGCATCATCTTTACTGAATAAGAAAGCGTATAAAGTACCCCTATAGAATCAGCAAAATCCTCACTATTGGGATTTCCCCTGCCGTCAAGCATAAAAAACCTCATGGAAGGCACCGTCACGATTTCGGGTTTCCTCTTGGGTAGATACAGTTCTCTTGCTTGTTTTTTCCATTCATATTTCATAACAGTACCTCCTTTTCAAGCCTCCCTATTTCAGAGGAAGCATGATCCTTGTCAGCAGCTCGCTTTCCGATACTTCTGCCGGAGAATTGTAATATACTTCATAGGATATTCCTGTTGCCTCAAATCCATTTTTAGCAATCCATCCATTCATAGCCTCGTATACCGGCACCATATCCGAATAAGGGCCCTTATACAGACATTCCGAATACTTCCCTGCCGGTATCTCATGAAACTGAATTGCTCCCTTGCCTGCCAGCTGCTTTGAAACCGGGAAGCCCATCTCCACATCCAAATGCTCCATATCCAGATTGTAATACGCAGTGTAGGGTGCTTCTGCAGGCTGTTCCCCCAGCTCACCAAGGTACTGCATTATAGCTCCATAGGCCATGCCTATTTCCTGTGGAAGCTGTCCCATGGAAGTTATCTTTCTTATTGCCAGCACCGGCTGGGCGTTCTTTTCCTTCAACTCAATGTTATAATTCATGATCGTACCTCCCTGATTTTTTCTTCATTATAACATTGGATATATGACACCTGTATGTCATGTTTATTATGTATATTTTTCATATATTGACTTTGATATATCTGCGATTATCTTGCGGATATGCGTTGGCTCCAAAACCTCTACTCCGCTGCCAAAGCTAAGTATGAAACCATATAGCCAGTT
>CAZNMO010000088.1:16634-18557 GCA_964574195.1 uncultured Clostridiaceae bacterium
GGAAGCGTGGCATTTACCAGCATCCTTCCATCCGCTTGTTTCTCTGCATCCTCCCCAAACCAGTCGGTAACTATGCTCTCCATTTCCTTTTCAAATATAAGTTTAAGGGAGACTTGCTTCTCAGACTTGCTCCAGGGGTCATCCCAATCAAGCTGCTCCATGGTTGTCTCCCTGGGTTGAAAAACCGTCTCCGTTGCCGTGAGCTCCCTCATCCTGGATAGCTTGAAGAGACGGAAGTCCTTCCTCACCAGGCACCAGGCGAACAGATACCATTTCTGTCCCTTCAACACCAGGGAGTAGGGTTCTACCCTGCGCTCCGTCCGCTTGCCCTCCGAGTCTATATATATAAATTCCATTTCATTATGATCCTCTATTGCCCTTTTGATGCATGCCGCCATTCCCTTGAGCAGCTCACCGGCTCCCCAGGGCGACAGGTCGATCACCAGCTGCCTCACCTTTGTGTCCAGTGCCTCAAGCTGTGAATCAGGCAGGGTATTCCTGAGCTTTTCCACGAGAATACCGTGCTTGCTGTCATGTATCGTCCCGTCTATGCCTCTCAGGGTCGAAATTATAGCGGACATATCATCCTCTGTAAGCACACTCTTGTCAAGGCGGTAGCCTTCAGCAATACCTATGCCTCCATTTGTACCCTGATATGTCACGATGGGTATGCCCGCAAGGTTTATGGCTTCAACATCCCTCAGTATCGTCCTGACCGAAACCTCGAATATTTCCGCCAGCTCCTTGGCCTGTATCCTTTCTCTCCTGAGCAGCAGCACAAGGATGGAAACCAATCTGTCCAACTTCACTTACATCACCTGTATTACATAAAATATTGTTTGCGGCGAATAAACACTAATGTAGATTGTTTCGCCGCAAAGAAAATCAAGGTAGCACAAATCTGTTTCAGCAAAGCTCAAACAGATTTTGCATAATAGTGTATGAAAGCATCCTTCATACACTATTATAATCTCACAATATTACCGGAAATGAAATCCTTTTCTGTTATACTTCAGCAGCGCATTCCTTGATGCTTTCAAATTTCAAGGAAGCTCTTGATCTTCTTATATACAGCCATGCTACAAGGAAGGTCACCGCTTCTGTAAGCGGCACAGTAACCCATATTCCCGATGTCCCGATAAGAGGAGGCAGTATAATTATAAATACACTGACCAGCACAAGGCTCCTCAAGGCAGATATCAGCAGCGAGGTCCTTGCGTCCCCCAGTGATGTGAAATAAGCTGAGGAAACAACATTATACCCGTTAATCAGGAATGCTATGGAATATAGCTTTATTCCGTAATTGGCAATATTCATCAGCTCAATATTCCCGTGGGCGAATATCCTTATTATCCCCTCAGTAGCAGCAAAGGAAAGTATGAATGCGACGACCCCGACAGCTGCCACTGCCTTTATTCCTATGGACAGCAGCGACAGGATTGAATCCTTGTCCTTCGCCCCATAGCTGTAGCTTATAAGCGGATGTATGCCCTGTGCTATTCCCGTCAGGGCCATGTATTCTACAAAAGATATATACCCCACTATCGTAAATGCTGCAACCCCGTTGATCCCCAGGCTCTTTATTATAACAAGATTGAACAGGAAGGTAGTGATGGATATGGAAACCTGCCCAATAAATTCAGAAGAGCCGTTGAAAACTATACTCTTGAAATCCTCCCTGTCAAAGCTTATCCGGCAGTACCTGAAAACTGACCTTCCTCCTGTAAAGTACAGCAGCCCCAAAACAAATGCAACGATTACAGCTATTCCCGATGCCAGTGCCGCTCCCTTCATCCCATAATCAAACCTTATTATCAGCAGATAGTCCAGGACTATGTTCAATATATTTGCCAGTATACTGAAAACCAGAGAAAGCTGTGGCTTGCCTTCACCCCTGATGAACATGGAGAAGGTTATGTTCAT
>CAZNMO010000089.1:0-3645 GCA_964574195.1 uncultured Clostridiaceae bacterium
AAGGAACCCCTGGAGACAACCCAGGTCAGGTACCCCCAACAGGCACTGAAGGAGAAGGAACCCCTGGAGACAACCCAGGTCAGGTACCCCCAACAGGCACTGAAGGAGAAGGAACCCCTGGAGACAACCCAGGTCAGGTACCCCCAACAGGCACTGAAGGAGAAGGAACCCCTGGAGACAACCCAGGTCAGGTACCCCCAACAGGCACTGAAGGAGAAGGAACCCCTGGAGACAACCCAGGTCAGGTACCCCCAACAGGCACTGAAGGAGAGGGAACGCCCGGTAACAACCCAGACCAGGTACCCCCAGCAGGCACTGAAGGAGAGGGAGTTCAAAATCCCGATACGCAGATGAACAATATTCCTCCTGTGGTTCAGAAGTCCTATGAGATCCGGTATCTATCGAAAACAGCTGATGCAACCATTACGGTGCATGAAGCTGTAACAGGCTCCGGAGACGTGGGTGCAACTATAGCGGTTGATCATCTGACGATAGAAGGTTACCAGGTATTGGCCGACCAACCTGAAGAACTTGTAATAAGCGAAGACGAGAGCATGAATATCGTTGAAGTGTATTATGAGGAGGTCAAGGTTGAGGAGGTAAAGCCGGCTGACCTTGTAACACTGACCGCTGAGGTGGAAGGAGTTACTATTACAGTATCAGCTGAAGCAGGAGTGATACCTGAAGGGACAAGCCTTTCAGCATCTAAACTGTCTGATGAGGAGTATGAGCTGTATGTCAATGCTATAGCAGAGAATAAGGGTGTGTTTATAACTGGAGGTAATGCTTACGATATCACCCTGATTGATGCAGACGGAAACGAAGTACAGCCTGATGGAGAGGTAACAGTAAGCTTCTCCGGCCTGGAAGCGGTAGATGAAGAATCCGAAGTCGCAGTATTCCATGTTAAGCCACAAGAGAAGGCTCTAAAGGTAATGGCCATGGGTAGGGCAGGACTGAGTAGCGCTCCAGCAGAAAGTGACTCAGCTGAAGAGATCGATATAGATGATATGAACTCGGAAGTGAAAAATGGGAAAATACACTTCAAGACCAATCATTTTTCGATTTATATTGTTGGGACTAGCACGAGATATGATAATTCGAGCAATCGGTTTCAAATGTACTTAAATGAAACTGTGTATCTGTTTGAGAATTATCGTGGTACTGGAGGTAGCTGGAATATTATACCTAATGGTAGTCCTTACTTGAGTTTTGTCGGAACCCCTACCAACAACGATATCGAAGGCATAACGGCTATAGTAAAGTCCGCTAGCAGTATTGGTAGTGCCTATAGAGATGTAACAGTCACGTATACAAAGGGTCAAACAAGCAACTTCTATATTAGAGTTCTAAATAATTATGGGGTAAAATATAACGGAAATGGCAATACAAATGGAAGTGCACCTACTTCCCAAACATTCACATCATCAGATTACTCTGTAACAATAAAAGATAAAGGTAGTTTAGCAAAATCAGGACACGTATTTGATGGATGGAATACCAAAGCCGATGGGACAGGGGAAGATTACTCTGCCAGCAATACGTATAGTATGGCAGGTCTAAGTGTAACGCTATATGCCAAATGGAAACCGGTCTATACAGTTACCTATAATCGAAACAGCGGCAGCGGGACGGCGCCGGTAGACAATAATAGCTATTCAGCAGGAGACCCGGTAACGGTAATGGATAAAGGTTCTATATCTAGAACTAACTATGTATTTGCAGGATGGACAACAGATTCTTCCGGAACAGGAACAATATATAAAGCCGGTGATATACTATCTATGCCGTCAAGTGATGTAACATTGTATGCCAAGTGGAAACCGGTCTATACAGTTACCTATAATCGAAACAGCGGCAGCGGGACGGCGCCGGTAGACAATAATAGCTATTCAGCAGGAGACCCGGTAACGGTAATGGATAAAGGTTCTATATCTAGAACTAACTATGTATTTGCAGGATGGACAACAGATTCTTCCGGAACAGGAACAATATATAAAGCCGGTGATATACTATCTATGCCGTCAAGTGATGTTACATTGTATGCCAAGTGGGTAGCTGAATATACAATTACTTATGCTGCAGGAGAAAACGGGAGCATATCAGGGATTTCCGTCCAGAAAGTGAACTCTGGCGGAAGTACAGAGCCGGTTACAGCAGTTCCAAATGAAGGTTATGGGTTTGTATCATGGAATGACGGAAAAACCGATGCAACCAGAAATGAAAGCAACGTAACTTCTAGTAAAACATATACTGCAAGGTTTGCTGATCTCGACAAATTGAGCTACGACACTATTGATCCTGCCAGAGATCCGGTAGTAGATCCCAACGCACCTGCCCCTGGTACGGTAACAGCGGAAAAGAATGCAGTTTGGGCTGACTACAACACTAGAATCGCCAGAATTGATTTGAGTATTAGTGGTGTGCCTATGGTTTCTGGGTCTGATGTAATACTTGTTATGGACGTTTCGGGCAGTATGGGGGAAGAGTATGGAAATAGGATAGTTACGGCAAGGCAAGCAAGTAATGCTTTTATAAACAACCTGATGGGTGAAGGCAATCCCCTCAATAACCGTGTGGCTTTTATACCATTTTCCACAGGTTCGGATAGTGGAGGAGCAGATCCCACAGAGGTTGCAGATGCGACAAAAGGCAGTGTTAATTTCTCCTATAATGTTGGCAGGTTGGAAGGTCATGTAGATGCAACCCAAGCAGGGGGCGGCACTAACTACAGTGCAGCACTGCAAAAGGCAATAAATTATGCAGCGAGCAGACGGGAATCAGAAGAGTCCAGACCGCTGTATATAGTATTTATGTCTGATGGAGTTCCAGGGCTATATTTTGATGATCCTAAAACAAACAGCACAACATGGAACGGAGTGAATCAGGCCAATTCTTTAAAGGGCTCAACCTATAATGCAACAATATACACCGTGGGTATCCAGCTTACAGGGAATGCACCGATTGCCTTACAGAATATATCCAGTACTGTAGAGGGTGCAAAGCTATATACAGCGGTAGATAATATGAGCCAGCTTACTCCGGTGTTGCAAACAATAGCTGGAAATATAAAAATAGCAGGCACAGGAGCAAAATTCATCGATACTATTTCACAGTACTTTGACTTCTACAATGTAGACCCTTATGTGCATGATCCTGACATATATGAATATAATTCAACAGACAAAACAGTCACTGTTAATGTTGGTGGTATTCTGGAGTCAACCCAAAATTTCCATATATATGTTCGGTTGAAGAGTGACTTCTGGAATGATGGGCGGATGTATCCTACCAACAGCAATATAGTGCTGAATTATACTAACCTAAGTGGTCAACCTGACGGAAAGGGAAAGGATGCTATCGGTGATCCGCAAGTTGAAGTTATTAGTCCGAAGCATACAGTGAACTATATTGCAGGATCATACGGAAGTATTTCCGGTGAAACACCACAGGAAGTAAATCATGGCGGAAACACAGAAGCAGTGATGGCAGTACCGAATCCAGGGTATAGATTTGTATCCTGGGATGACGGAATATTAAGTGCAACCAGACATGAAGAAAATGTAACGGAAGACAAGACCTATACAGCGAACTTCACTGCAAATACAAACACAGCATACACCGTAGAGACATACCTCCAGGAAA
>CAZNMO010000089.1:3745-18544 GCA_964574195.1 uncultured Clostridiaceae bacterium
ATCAGAAGATACAGTAACTGAAGACAAGATCTTTACTGTAAACTTCACTGCAAATACAAACACAGCATACACCGTAGAGACATACCTCCAGGAAAACGGAGTATATCCTCTTGAAGGAACGAAAGTAATAAAGAATGATGGAACAACAGGAGAGTCAAAGACTATAATTCCTGGCAGCATAAGCGGATATACCTATGATACAGCTGCAGGTAATATAGTAACAGCAACGATCCTTGGAGACGGGACGACGATATTCAAGCTTTACTACAAGAAGAACTACAGCATAACCTATCAGGCAGGAGCAAACGGAATCCTGACTGGTGGAACAAGAGTAGATACCAAGTTCTACGGAGAAAGCTACACAGCAGCACCGGAACCAGTAGCAAATGCAGGATATAGTGTTGGAAGTTGGACACCTGCACTGCCTGGATCAGAAGATACAGTAACTGAAGACAAGATCTTTACTGTAAACTTCACTGCAAATGAATACAACGTATACTACGCACCAGGTCAGGGATCCGGAACAATGGTGGATACAAAGAATCCATATGCATTCCGAGAAGAAGTAACAGTTCTGCCAAACGGATTTACAGCACCTGCCGGTTACCATTTTACACACTGGCTGGCTGAGGGAAGATATTATGAACCGACAAATAAAGAAGTTAAACCAGCAGCTGATGGACCTATCAGCGTGATATACAATCCTGGCGAAAAATTCGAAATGCCGGCATATGATGTAACCCTTACAGCTCAATGGGCAATCAACACCTATAGTGTGACTTTCACAGCAGGAGCTAACGGAAGCCTTAGCGGGACAGCAAGCTTCACAGGAATAACACATGATACAGCCTGGGGAAATGCAGGTCTGACTGTACCGACACCGGTAGCAGATTCAGGCTACTACTTCAGCGGTTGGACCCCTTCGTTACCGGCAGCTAATACTGCAATCACCGGCAACCTGACCTTTACTGCCAACTTCGCACAGTCTGGCGGCGGCGGTGGCGGCGGCGGTGGAGACGATAGAGAGCCAAGGGAAGAAGTAGTTCAGATTATTCCTGAGGAGATCCCGTTGGCAGCCCCAGAATTGAACAAGACGGATCACTTTGCATACCTGCAGGGTTATCCGGACAACACCGTAAGACCGGAAGGCTATATCACAAAGGAAGAAGCTGCCGCAGTATTTTACAGACTTCTGACTGTGGACTACAGAGGCACCATAATGACAACTGAGCATAAGTTTACTGATGTAGAGACACGCAGATGGTCATCCAAGTATATTGCTACCCTGGCTAATGGAGCGATACTCGAAGGTAATCCTGATGGAACCTTCCAGCCCCAGAAGCCAATAACAAAAGCCGAGCTTGCGGCACTGGCATCAAGATTTGACAACCTAAGCCCATTTGTCGGAGATAAATTTACCGATATAGCAGGGCATTGGGCAAACAAGTATATCAATTCAGCAGCAGAAAAAGGATGGGTTAAAGGCAATCCAAGTGGAACTTTCGAACCGGATAGACCAATAACAAGGGCTGAATTCGCAACTCTAGTCAATAATGTACTGGAAAGAAGAGTTCATAAAGACAAGATACTTCCGGATTCGAAGAAGTTCCCAGATTTGCTAGAATCAAAGTGGTATTACGAGGCAATGCAGGAAGCAATAAACAGCCACTATTATAACAGATTGGAAGACACCTATGAAGAGTGGACTGAAATCTACTTCCCCGTTTTGGAAATGTAATACAGACCTCAAACATCATGGGAGGCCGGGTGAATCACCCGGCCTCCTTAATCATTTGATATACATTCAAAGCTACTGAGCTCTCTTTACATTTTAGATGAAAGTGATATAATAATAGTATAAAAGTGGATAAGTCTATCATCAGCTAATAAGCGATAATGGCAAACCATGGGAAACCATGGGACGCAAAGCTAAAGGGCCTGTAAAATGGCAGCCAGCTACCGAAAGATTAGTTTTTTTATTCCTATTTCACTTCAAACTCAACCGATAATGGCAAACCATGGGAAACCATGGGACGCAAAGCTAAAGGGCCTGTAAAATGGCAGCCAGCTACCGAAAGGGGTTGTTTTTATTGAAAAAGCTCAGATTCGCTGCTATGCTGCTCATAGGTATTATGCTGTGTTCTCCTGTGGCTGCATTTGCTTCCGATATATCAATAAATTCTATGAGTGCCGGCGATGGGATTGTAAAAGTATCCTATGCGGGTATTAGCAACAAAACTAAAGTAATGGTCGAAAAGGGATCGATAAAATACTATTATGATCTTAAAAATTCTGAGGATTCCTTCCCTCTTCAAATGGGAGACGGTACTTATACGGTATCGGTACTAGAAAACATTTCAGGGACAAGCTATAAGGTGCTTACCAAGAAAAGCTTCAAGGCAGAAATAACAGAAGAAAACTCATTATACCTCAATTCGGTACAGCCTGTTATGTGGAATGAGGATATGGAAGCTATAAAGCTGGCTAAATCTATCACAAACGGCATGGAGGATAGTAAAGAGATAGTACAGACATTATATGACTACGTTATCAGGAACATAAGCTATGATTACAATAAGGTGGACAAGCTTCCTGAGGATTATATTCCGGAAATTGACAAGGTGCTGGAGGATGAAAAAGGTATATGTTATGACTACTCGGTATTGTTTGCAGCAATGCTGAGAAGTGAGGGGATACCCACAAAGCTTGTGAAGGGCTACAGATCAGGAATGAAAACATATCATGCATGGAATGAAGTATATCTGGACGGCAGTTGGCAGGTCATAGATACAACCTACGGAGCTTGGGCACTTAAAGCAGGGACAAGCAGTAAAATGCTTCAGAACAATTACCAATACCGGAAGTTAAAGGAATATTAAAGGAAAGGCCTGGAATCCCAGGCCTTTAATAATTGAAGGTATGCTTTCCCTACTATATAATTTTCTGTAATTTGTGTTATAATAATATTATTATTTTCATAAAGGGCTAATGGGAGGAATACAATGCTGCTCAGAGAATTTGTTGTAGAAGATCATGTAGTTAGTCTCATTCAGGATGGTGATCTGTACATAGCCAAGGTCACTGATAAGAATGGAGACAAGTTGCTGCACAACGAGTACAATGATTATGAAAAGGTTAAGAGCTGCTTCGATAAGATTGTACAAGCCATTGACATTGATAAGGCCGGCATAGGTGAAGTCATTGGCATACTAGAGAGGAACCAGGCTTGATATTATTGATTGCCTGTATAACAAACGGAGTGTAGATATGAAAGAAGATATTATAATACTGGCTATTGAGACATCCTGCGATGAAACCTCGGCTTCAGTAGTAAGGAACGGCAGGGAGGTATTGTCCAATATAATTTCAAGCCAGATAGACATCCACAAGAAATTTGGCGGAGTGGTACCGGAGGTTGCATCAAGGAAGCATCTGGAGAATATAAGCATGGTAATAGACCAATGCTTGTCTGAGGCAGGTGTGGAGCTTTCAGGGTTGGATGCTGTTGCAGTCACCTGTGGACCGGGGCTGGTGGGGGCATTGCTCATAGGGCTTTCAACGGCAAAGGCTATTGCTTACAGTAACCAACTGCCATTTATTGGGGTGAACCATATTGAAGGGCATATAGCCGCAAACTATATAGAACATAAGGAGCTGGAGCCTCCTTTTACCTGCCTGGTAGCATCAGGCGGTCACAGCCACATCGTCAATGTGTTGGACTACAATAAATATGAAATATTGGGTAGAACCAGAGATGATGCAGCAGGAGAAGCCTTTGACAAGATAGCCAGAGCCCTTGGTCTCGGTTATCCTGGAGGGCCATTGATAGACAGGCTGGCTGCCACAGGAAACAGGGAGGCGATCAACTTTCCGAGAGCATTTCTGGAAGAAGGCAGCTACGATTTCAGCTTCAGCGGATTGAAGTCGGCGGTCTTGAACCATCTAAACACGGCGAAAATGCGCAGCGAGCAGTTGAATCAAGCTGACATAGCAGCAAGTTTTCAGGAGGCTGTTACAGATGTGTTGTCTGCAAAGCTTGTAAAGGCTGCGCTGGACAAAAAGTCACGATACGCGGTTCTTGCCGGTGGAGTGGCTTCCAATAGCAGGCTCAGGGAGCTACTGAAGCAAAGAGGGGAAGAAGCGGGTATAAAAGTGTTGTATCCGTCACCGGTGCTGTGTACCGATAATGCCGCAATGATAGGATGTGCGGCTTATTATAGGTACATAAGAGGTACCAGGTCAGATTTCACATTGAATGCAATGCCAAATCTATCATTGGAATAAAAGGGGGTGGGTGTATTATGAAGCCGGCTCCTTTTAATTTATTGCTGGAGACAGCAAGCAGGGATAACATACTTATACTGACGACCAGGTGTAGCACCTCCTGTATATTCTGCAGCCATCAGCAGAACCCTGAGGAGATAGAAGCTTATTACGTTGATACCTTGAGCAGGGAGCAAATAGATACACTGATAGAGTTCCTGGATGGAACAAAAAAAATAATCATTGGGGAATCGGCTACCCGCATATGTGAAGGTGAGCCTTTCCTGTGCAGCGGTATAATAGGAATTTTGGAACATATAAGGAATAGATACCCGAAGGCAACGATACAAATAACTACCAGCGGGATACACCTGGATGGTGCAGTTATTACCCGGCTTGAAAGCATTGGGAACATTGAACTTAATGTTTCGTTGAACAGCAGCAGTGCCAATGGCAGAAGAAAGCTGTACAGGGGAAAGGAACACTATCAAGCAGTGGAGGCGGTCAAGCTGCTTAAGTCATCAACGCTGGTATATAGCGGAAGTATTGTTGCTATGCCTCACCTGGTGGGCTGGGAGGATATTCGGGAAACCATGCTGTTTCTTCAGGAATATGGTGCTGCCTCAATAAGGCTGTTTATGCCGGGGTATACAAGATTCACCAAGGGACTTCTGCCTCCGAACGATATAAGGAGCGATATGGAGAACTTTACTCAAGAGATGGGAAAGCTTATTCATATACCTCTCGTAATGGAGCCTTCCGGTGTAAAGGATACTATTGCATTGGTGGATGGGATCCTTGCAGGTTCACCCGCAGAGAAGTCGGGAATAATAAAAGGAGATAGGATACTGACTATAAATGGCAGGAGTATCATTTCCAGGGTGGATGCATATTATAAAGCCTATGAAACCCGAAACCCGACAATAGAGCTTGAGAGAGGCGGAAGAACAATTGAAGTGCTTGTTGAAAAGCCGGCAGGTGCTTCTTCGGGAATGGTATTCAGCTATGATATCCATCCGGATACGATCCTTGGGATCGAAAAAGGAATATCAAGGAATAGGGGCAAAAACTGCCTGATACTGACTTCAGAGCTGGCCTACCAGTTGCTTTCCTGTTGCTTCACCGATCGGCATAAGGCTGAGATAGAAGCAGTCAGAAATGAATTCTTCGGCGGCAATATCCTTTGTGCAGGACTTCTGACACTAAGTGATATAGAGGCTCATCTGGAGAAAAAGTGGTTACTTCCACAGGTCATACTGCTGCCAGGTATAATGTTTGATACTGCCGGCAGAGATCTTATGGGAAGGCATTTTATGGAATTGGAAGCGAAACTGGGGATCAAGGCAGAAGTAATATGATGGATTTCCAAAAAACCGGTGCAAATTATTCCAGTGATGGTATAATATTAAATAAGCAGTGTTGTACGCTCCATGCTGTCGGTAAAGGTCAGCCTTTGGCGGATTAGTCCGGCAGGTGTCGCCTGCAACTAAATGATTACGGAGGTGAAGTTCATGTATAGAGCAACGCTCATACCCGGGGATGGTATAGGACCTGAAGTAACAAATGCTGCAATCAAGGTAATTGAAGCGGCCGGTATTGATATCCAGTGGGAAACTAAGTATATGGGTCAAACTGCCCTGGAGAGGTTTGGAACTCCTTTACCAGAGGATACAGTTAAGTCCATAGAGAATAATAAGATAGCTCTGAAGGGGCCTGTTACTACACAAATGGGCGGGGGTTTCAGAAGTGTAAATGTTAGCCTTAGACAGCAGCTCAATCTATACGCGAATATCAGACCATTCAAATCCTTTGAAGGAGTCAAGTCCAGATTTGATAATGTAGACCTGGTGGTATTCAGGGAAAATACAGAGGACCTGTATATGGGATTTGAGCACATGATAGGTACCGATGCCGCCGAAACAATTAGGCTGATAACCAGAAATGCCTCTGAGAGGATAGCTTCCTTTGCATTTAACTATGCCGTAAAGGAGAAGAGAAAAAAGGTCACTTGCGTACATAAGGCCAATATAATGCAGATGACTGACGGGCTTTTCCTTTCCAGTGTAAGAAACATAGCAAAAAAATATCCTGATATAGAATATGAAGAGATGGAAGCTGGATATCTGTGCATGAAGCTTGTCATGAATCCGGAAATGTTCGATATAATTGTACTGCCCAATTTATATGGGGATCTGGTTTCAGAGCTTGGAGCAGGACTTGTTGGCGGACTGGGAGTAGTGGCAGGTGCAAACATAGGCGCAGAAGCTGCAGTATATGAAGCAACTCACGGAACTGCTCCTGACCTTGCAGGAAAAGGTATAGCCAATCCAACAGCCAGCATACTCTGTGGAGCAATGCTGTTGAAGCGGCTGGGGGAAAGAGACGCTTCAAATCGGATATATAATGCTGTAGTAAAGGTGCTTGCAGAAGGTAAGCATGTAACGCCTGATTTGGGTGGTACAGCGACAACTGAAGAAATGACAAAAGCTATAATAAGCAATCTATAAAACAATGGGGCGAATGAAATTCGCCCCTTTTGATTTTTATTCACTCAATTCGCTCCATTCCTCATACAGTGAGTCAAGCTTTGCTTTAAGCTCTTCCTGCTCATCATGAAGCATACCGCATTTGACATGGTCGGAAAACACCTCCGGTGTTTCCATCAGTGCAGTGATTTCCTTTATCCTATCTTCAGCCTGAGAGATTTCCGTCTCCACAGTCTCAAGCCTTTTCTGCTGTCTTCTCAGATTTGACTTTTCCTCCTTTTGCTTGAGCCAATCATTCTTATTGGCGGTGATATCCTCATTTCCCTCAGCCTGTTGCTCAGCTGACTGGCTCTCCAGCTGGTCCCTCTTATATATATAATAACTGTAATTACCGTTGTATTGAATGCACTTATCCTGCTTCAGCTCAACTATCTTTGTAGCTACCTTGTTCAGGAAATACCTGTCATGGGACACAAGCAGCACAGTTCCAGTATAATTTGACAGAGCACTTTCCAAGACCTCCTTGGATAAGATATCCAGGTGGTTGGTAGGCTCATCCATAAGGAGAAAATTGGATTTTGACAGCATGAGCTTCAGAAGGGCTATCCTGCTTCGCTCACCACCGCTGAGCTTGTGTATTTCCTTGAATACGTCCTCTCCCTGAAACAGGAATGCGGCCAGCTTGGTACGCAGCTCACTCTGATTTAGCTGCGGATATTCATCCCATATTTCATCAATTACGGTACTGTTGTAATCAAGTCTTTCCTGCTCCTGATCATAATAGCCGATAATAACATTTGTCCCAAGGCGGATACTTCCGGAATCGGCTTGCAGCAATCCCGCAACTATCTTCAGAAGGGTGGTTTTGCCGATGCCGTTTGGCCCAAGCAGTGCAACCTTTTCGCCTCTTTTAATGTCAAAGCTGGCAGACTGGAAGAGCTGCTGATCAAAGGCTTTTGAGAGGTTATCCACAGCCAGGACATCATTTCCGCTTCTGATGCCAGGCTCAAAATTGAAGCCTATATTCTTTGGAAGTGAATCAGGCCTTTCTATTTTTTCCATACGGTCAAGTGCCTTTTCCCTGCTTTCTGCCTGTTTTATGCTCTTTTCACGGTTATACTGCCTGAATCTGGCTATTATAGCCTCCTGTCGGGCAATTTCCTTTTGCTGCTCTGCATAATCCTTCAGCAGCATTTCCCGCAGCTGCTGTTTCTTTTCAATGAATGCGGAATAATTGCCATTGTATTCTCTAAGGGTCCTGTTTTCTATTTCAAAAGTCCTGTTGGTGACCATATCCAGAAAATATCTGTCGTGTGATACTATAAGTGTGGAGCATTTGTTATTCTTCAGGTATTCCTCCAGCCATTCAACCGATTGAATATCTAAATAGTTTGTGGGTTCATCCAGCAGAAGAAGGTTATAATCCTGCAGCAGGACCTTTCCCAGGGCAACTCTGGTTTTCTGCCCACCACTGAGGACCGATACTGGTTTATTATGATCCTCGGTTGGGAAGCCCAGGCCCTTTAGCACGCCTTTGATACGACTTTTATAGCCGAAGCCGTTTTTGTTCTTGTATTCTTCCTGAAGGTCGGCATAAGCCTTGAGCAGTATTTCCGATGCGCTGTCCGGAGCACTTGAGCCAAGCCGGCTGATTTTCTGCTCCAGCTGATGGATGCTTTCCTCCATTTCAATAAGTGGAGTAAAAACTGTCATTAGCTCATCCCATATGGTGTTGTCGGATTCGAAGCTGAAGTCCTGCGACATGTAGCCTAAACGAATGTTCCTGCCTACGAATATGTCCCCTTCATCCTTTTCAAGAGCTCCGGTAAGGATCTTGAAAAGGGTAGATTTACCTGCACCGTTTACGCCAACGATACCTACCTTGTCGTTTTCCTGGACAGTGAAGGTGATGTTCTCAAGAATAACATCTATGCCATAGCTTTTCTTAATATCTTTACATGAAAGAATTATCATATAATGTCCTCCGTTGTTGAAGCATTGGGTCCTGTGCTTTATTCATGGGTGTCATAGGTTTATCCAATACAATATTAACATTAACAATTTCACAACAAATATTTTATCAGAAAATAGCGCCCTTTGTACATAGTACTAAGAAATACCACGATATGTAATTTCTTGACAACAAGCATTGTATATAATAAAATTAATTTACAAAACTAGTATATATATGTGGTGGGTTGTGTTAAAAAAATAACGATTTGAAGTTGCTAAAAATCAATTGTATAACATTTTAAATTTTAAATTAGGAGTAGATAAGATGGAAAGATTCAGCAACATATCCATGGCGGTAGTAAGAAGACTTCCTAAGTATCACAGGTATCTTGGCGATTTATTGAATAACGATATAAGAAGAGTATCCTCCCAGGAGCTTAGCAGGATAACAGGCTTCACAGCATCTCAGATCAGGCAGGATCTGAACTGTTTTGGTGGCTTCGGACAGCAGGGCTATGGGTACAATGTAGATGAGCTCCATAGGGAGATAGGTAAGATACTTGGATTGGACAAGACCTACAGGACAATTATCATAGGTGCAGGTAACATGGGCAGAGCCATCGCCAATTATACATTTTTTGAAGAGAGTGGTTTCAGGCTTTATGCTGTATTTGACAACAATCCCAAAAAAGTTGGAGATAAGATCAAGGATCATATTGTAATGCCTGTTGAAGAACTGGAAACCTTCATAAAGGAAAACCAGATAGAAATAGGTATCCTTTGTACGCCTAAGGAAGGTACTCAGAAAATCGCAGAAATATTGGTAAAGTGTGGTATTAAGGGGATTTGGAACTTTGCGCCTGTTGATCTCAAGCTTGACAGTAACGTTATTATAGAGAATGTCCACCTTAGTGAAAGCTTGTTTACAATATCCTATCTCTTGAAGGAGCAAGAGGATATTCGTAAGAAGAAAAAATAATTATACAAAATCTGTTTAAGCATCGCTGAAACAGATTTGTGTTACCTTGATTTTCTTTGGGTTGGAATAATCTACATTAGCGTTTATCCGCCGCAAATTATTTAAGCATGTATATCGATAAATTTGCAGGAAAAATTGCAAGAGATTATTAAAATATGCAGCTTTTTTATTGTCGAATCATGGGAAAACCGCGATGTACGTAGATATAGCCAGTTTTGATGTGAAAGTTGCAAATATCTCTAAAATGGCAATGAAATCCACATATTGAAAGCAAAAACTCACAAATGCAGCATTTTACATTTGTGAGTTTTTATATTACACTATAAGATGTGTCGAAAATGGCATTTTTATAAAATATTACTAAATTACATATTTTGTTTTCATCATAACATAGTTGGGTAATATACATACAAAATGTTATTAGGACGAAGATATGAAGGGTGGGTTATATTAAATGGAGAGTTTGTTGGTTGGCATCAAATCCATTGAGCTTGGTAACATTATCATGCTGGCAGTAGGAGGATTACTGATATACCTGGCTATCGCCAAGGAATACGAGCCGGTATTGCTTTTACCCATAGGCTTCGGAGCAATAATGGCAAATATCCCTCTGGTATTCGAAACAGAAGGTATGAAACCGCTGATTGAGCTTTACGAAGCCGGAATAATGACTGAATTATTTCCATTATTAATATTCGTAGCTGTAGGTGCTATGATAGATTTCGGACCGCTATTGAAGAATCCCAAGATGCTCCTGTTTGGCGGAGCGGCACAGTTCGGTATATTCTTTACCATGTCTATGGCAGCCTTAATGGGCTATAGCCTTAAGGAAGCAGCATCCATAGGTATCATAGGAGCTGCTGACGGACCTACTTCCATATATGTAGCATCAAAATTCGCAGAGAATCTTCTGGCTCCTATTTCAGTAGCAGCATATTCATATATGTCCCTGGTACCGATAATCCAGCCCCCGGTTATCAGAGCCCTTACCACAGTGGAAGAGAGACGGATAAGGATGCCCTATGAGGAGCATTCTGTTTCGAAAACTGTAAAGATACTTTTCCCCATTGTAGTAACAGTGATAGCAGGTCTGGTAGCTCCTGTAAGCGTAGCACTTGTGGGCTTCCTGATGTTTGGTAACCTTCTCAGGGAATGCGGAGTTACAGAAAGGCTTTCAAAATCGGCACAGAACGAGCTGGCAAACCTGGTAACCATACTTCTTGGTATAACAATAGGTTCAACAATGTCTGCAGACAAGTTCCTCAATGCAGATACCCTTAAAATAATTGCAATGGGGCTTGTTGCGTTTGTATTCGATACTGCAGGCGGAGTTATGTTTGCTAAATTCCTTAATCTTTTCTCAAAGGTAAAGATCAACCCAATGGTCGGTGCTGCAGGTATCTCAGCATTTCCTATGTCCTCAAGAGTTATACAGAAAGAAGCCCAGAAGGCTGATCCGACTAATTTCATATTGATGCAGGCAGTTAGTGCCAATGTTGCAGGGCAGATCGGCTCGATAATAGCCGGCGGTCTGATTCTGGCACTGGTAAAATAGGAATATTAATGAAAGAGGTAAAGTAAAATGAATCTGAATGTATTTTACGAAAGCTTGAACGTTATGGTATTCGGGATGCTTGGGATATTTGTAGTTATTTCTGTATTTTATGCGACAATCGTTTTGTTGGGGAAGGCATTTCCGGAAAAAGGGAACAAATAGAAGCAGAGGCGGTATGCATCGAGAATGCGTACCGCTTTTTTATTGTTTCAAATATATTAAAATATGATAGAATATTACGTATACAATATTTCATATGAAGCGCACTGGGGGTGTATTTGTGAAGCTATATGCACTTGTTGGTCAGAGTGGCACCGGTAAGAGCTATAAGGCTTTTATGGTGGCAAAGGACAGGGACATAGGATATATAATAGATGACGGGCTTTTGATAGGCGGTACAAGAGTATTGGCAGGCCAATCCGCAAAGCGTGAGAGCACCAAAATCGCTTCTGTACGGAGAGCGCTTTTCAATGACCCGGAACACAGGGAAAAGGTCAGGAAAACTATTGAAGAGCTGCAGCCTGAAAGCCTGATGGTCATAGGCACCTCTATGAAGATGGTGCAGGAAATTGCCCAGGCGCTTGAACTTCCTGAATTCAGCGAAATAATCCGTATTGAGGATGTCTCTACGGAGAAAGAAATAGAGCAAGCCAGGAAATCCCGCCGTGAGGATGGCAAGCATGTTATTCCGGTACCTACCCTGGAGGTTAAAAAAGACTTCTCAGGATACTTTATTGATTCACTGAAAATATTCAGCAAGAAGGACAGGTTTTCAGATATAGTAGAGAAGACCATAATAAGGCCTACCTTCAGCTACCTGGGAAAGTATGAACTATCCAAGTCTGCACTTGTACAGATCATCAGCATATGTATATCCAAGGTGGAACGAGTGAACAAAATCATGAGGGTAAGAATAGAAAACAGCCCCAATGGGGTGGTTATAGATATCGATCTGTCGGTAAAGCTTGTCACTAGAATGGATCTGATGGTAGTAGAACTTCAAAAGAAGCTGGTAGAGGAAATTGAATACATGACAGGTTTGAATGTAATAGGTATCAATATTACTGTAAAGAATATAACGACGTAGGGCATAAGGTTGAAAAGGAGTATCCATATGATCATTAAAGAAGTTGAGAATGGCTTGATACTTGAGGATGTTCATGACTTTGATGCAAAGCATATTTTTGAATGCGGACAATGCTTCAGGTGGAGCAGGGAAGAAGATGGAAGCTACACCGGTGTCGCCTTCGGTCAGGTACTAAATGTCAGGTCTGATTATGACAAGGGGATCGTTGCCCTGGACAATACCAATCTGTCTGATTTCAAGCAGATATGGTTTGACTATTTTGACCTGGGAAGAGATTACGGAAAAATAAAGGATATACTGGCAAAGGAGCCTGTGTTGGATACGGCAATAAAGTATGGTAGGGGGATCCGCATATTGGGGCAGGAGCCGTGGGAGATGCTTATATCCTATATTGTGTCTGCAAATAACAGCATACCTATGATTTCTAGAAGCATAGGCCTGCTCTCCGAAGCATACGGAAAAAAGCTGCAATACAGGGGTAAAACCTACTATGCATTTCCAACGCCTGAAGAGCTTGCGGCAGCGGCTGTTGAGGAAATATCCGTCTGCAGGGCAGGCTTCAGGTGTAAATACATACACCAGGCTGTCAGCATGGTCAATTCCGGGGTGATAAAGCTCCTAGAGGTTGCAAGGATGGATATTTCAAGCGCAAGAAAAGAGCTTATGAGGATACCCGGGGTAGGTCCCAAGGTAGCAGATTGTATAATGCTGTTTTCCATGCAGAAGCATGAGGCTTATCCTGTGGATGTCTGGGTAAAAAGGGTGACTGAATATTTCTTCCTGGGTAAGGATGTAAAGATGAAGGAAATACAGCAGTTTGCAGAAGAAAAGTTCGGGGACTTGGCAGGCTTTGCGCAGGAATACCTTTTTTACTATGCAAGAGAAAATAAGATAAACGTTTAAGAATACGACACTATATTTAAGGGGGAATAAAACAGTGGTCTTATTAGGCGCTTTAGTAAATGCTGCAGCAATAATTATTGGTGGAATAGCAGGAAGTATATTGAAAAAGGGACTGTCTGAGCGTTTCAGCAGTCTGATAATGTCAGCCCTTGGCTTGCTGACTCTGGCACTGGGCCTGATGTTTTCAATACAATCAAAGGAGATACTTATAGTCGTATTCAGTCTTGTTATTGGTTCGATATTGGGTGAGTGGATCGATGTTGAGAAGAGAATGAATGATTTGGGAGATTATGTACAGGACAAGCTGGGTGCAAAGGAAGGCAACTTCTCCAAGGGCTTCGTAACGGCAAGCCTATTGTTCTGTGTAGGCTCCATGGCGATAATGGGGTCACTGCAGAGTGGCCTTGTGAATGACCATAATATTCTATATACAAAGGCCGTAATGGACGGGGTAATATCAGTTGTCTTTGCATCCACCCTGGGCATAGGAGTTGCGATGTCCTTTGCACCGGTGCTGGCCTACCAGGGTTCTATTGCACTGCTGGCATCAGTTGTTGCACCATACCTGAGTACCGCTGTTGTGACAGAGATGACGGCAACGGGAGGGGTGCTTCTGATAGGTGTGGGATTCAATATATTGGAGATCAAGAAGATCAAAGTCGGAAATATGCTCCCAGCCATATTCATACCAATAATACTCATGCTTTTTATGTGATAAAAACCAATATTGTAGCTGTATATATAAGCCTTTGACGCTTATCTATATGGCTTTTTTTATTTTGCCAGATATATTAAGGAAAAAGTATAAAAATAGAGGATTATGGATATAATACTGAATAGCTGCGGAAAATTACTATAAATGGCTGAATTTGGCCTGTATGTCAATTTGATAATGTAATTCCCTTTATTTAATATAATAAGTGTAATTAGCACTCGACCAAAGTGAGTGCTAATAAGAAAAAGAAGATAATTTTTAAAATAAGAAACTTTTAAGGAGGGTTATGAATGAACATTAAACCACTTGGCGACAGAATCATAATCAAGGTTATTGAAAGTGAAGAAACAACTAAAAGCGGTATAGTACTTCCTGGTACTGCAAAGGAAAAACCAATGCAGGGTGAAGTGCTTGCAGTGGGTTCGGGAGAAATGGTCGACGGTAAGAAGATCCCATTGGAGCTTAAGGTTGGAGATAAGGTCATATACTCCAAGTATTCAGGAACAGAAGTTAAGATGGATGGAAATGAGTACTTGATAGTCAGACAGAGTGACATTCTGGCAGTAATAGAATAATTAGGAGGGAATTATAGATGGCAAAGCAGATCAAATATGCAGAAGATGCAAGACGCGCACTTGAAAGTGGCGTAAACCAGCTTGCAAACACAGTTAAAATTACATTGGGACCCAAGGGAAGAAATGTAGTGCTTGATAAGAAATTCGGCTCACCGCTTATTACCAATGACGGTGTTACTATAGCAAAGGAAATAGAACTGGAAGACCCATTTGAAAATATGGGTGCCCAGCTTGTAAAAGAAGTTGCTACAAAGACAAATGATGTAGCCGGAGATGGAACAAC
>CAZNMO010000090.1:0-4403 GCA_964574195.1 uncultured Clostridiaceae bacterium
TAAAATGAGGGGGAGGAATAAAGAGTATTAGCATTAATTACTTCTTTAATCATATTATATAAAATCACACCAAATAAGGAAATAGCCTGAAGCCAGTTGTTACAAATTGTTTACATCTGTTACACCTGTGAAATGACAAGCTTATGTATACAAAAAAGCTCCGACAAAATGTCGGAGCTTTTTTGTAATTAGTACTTGTCGCCGCCCAACTCGCCAAGGAGACTTCCCAGTCCGCCCAGCATATTGCCGCTGCTCCTGTCCTCAGGTGAGGATTTAGTAGCATTTCTGAAAAGAGTGCGGGCCAAGCTGGTAATATTCATGCTCTGGAGTATTACCTTTCCGTTTCCTGTCAGGGTGGCCAGGAAGAGCCCTTCACCGCCGAATAGGAGGTTTTTTGCCACTTGCCCGGCGCTCTTGCCGACCCATTCTATATCATAGTCAATATTTTTATCAAAGGCGACCAAAGCACCTGTATCGATCTGGATCTTTCCGCCGTAATCAGCAGGATTCAACTCTATGAAATTACCGCAGGCTCCGATAAAAAGTGTGCCCTTGTCACTGAACTTTTCCAATATGAAGCCTTCACCGCCGAACATTCCTGCCCCAATCTTCTTTGTAAGGGCTATATCAAAATCTACGGTGTTTTCTGCTGCCAGGAAGCCGTCCTTCTGAACGTATAATTCTCCAATCTCTTCAATGTTTATTGCCTTGATCTCACCGGGGATCGTCTGAGCAAAGGTCACAAGGCCGCTTTCTCCGCGAGTAACATTGAAGACCTGCATGGCAGCCGATTCTCCTGCAAGCTTCCTTTTGCCTACTGTAACAGCAGTATCCATGAATTTCCCGAGGAAGCCGCCTCCGCTCTTCTCTTCAAAGGCCCCTTTTTTGTCACTTACATTGAAGGAGGTTTCAAAATTGATATTGTCTGTTTTCCAAAGGAATTTACCTGACTCACTGTACACGATCTGGTTTGCACCAAGCTCGACAACGATCTGCTGCATAGCGTTGCCGACTATTTTGTAATTGAGCATTTATAACCCACCTTTCATTTTATGGCATCTGCCGTGACGCCTTTATGACCATAATTTTCTTTGCAGTGCAATGATCCACTGCAAATTGTATGATAGGGAATACTTTGAATTACATCTATATTCTATTATAAAAATTGATAAAATTAAACATAAATGTTTTAATTTTCTGTAAAATGTGATAAAGATTAATAGTATAGAAGCTTATATGCGCTTTACCATTGTTTCATGCTGGTTTAGTAGTACCGATAATACATATAATAAAATTTATATTGATTGGAGGTCAAAAATATGCACGACAATATACTGCTAACATTTCCGCAAAGCATTAAAAGGGAATATCCAAAAGGAACAAAGCTCCAGGATATTGCCAGAGATTTTCAAAAGGATTTCAAATCTGATATAGTCGGAGCCATTGTAGATAATGAACTTAAAGAATTGTGGGTGCAGCTGCAGAAGGACTGCAGCCTGCAGTTTATTGACAGGACTACAGCCTATGGTAACAGGTTTTATTCAAGAAGCGTGGCATTTTTATTCATAATAGCTGCCAAAGAGGTTTTCAGGGAATGCAGAGTCACTGTGGAGCATTCACTTAGCAAAGGCTTGTATTGTGAGGTTCACAAGGCTGGACCGCTGACTGTGGAAGATATCACCAGGATAGAGGATAAAATGTGGGAGCTTCAGAAGCTGGACCTGCCCTTCGAAAAAAGAAAAATAACCAGTGATGAGGCTATTGAGCTTTTTAAGAACACTAACCAGATGGATAAGGTCGATCTGATAAAATATAGAAAGAAAAAGAATATCAACATATATAGCTGCTACGGCTATCATGACTATTTTTATGGCTATATGGTCCCGTCCACAGGCTATCTCAAGACTTTTGAGCTGAAATCCAATGAACCTGGGCTTTTGCTGAGGTTCCCTGAAAAGTCGGACCCTAACAGGCTGCCGGAATATTTTGAGCAGAAAAAGCTTTTCAATATTTTCAGGGAGTTTGAGAATTGGGGTAGGATATTGGAGCTTGAGAATATCAGCCATCTGAATGATGCCATAAAAAGCGGAAGGATCAACGAGGTCATTCCTATTGCAGAAGGACTCCATGAGAAAAAAATTGCACAGATCGCAGATCTAATTGCAGCTTCCGGAAACAAAAAGCTTGTGCTTATTGCCGGACCGTCTTCTTCGGGTAAGACGACCTTTGCACAGCGGCTGTCGGTGCAGCTCAGAGTCAACGGGCTCAAGCCGGTGCCCATATCCATAGATGATTTTTTCAAGAACAGGGAGGATACTCCGCTGGGTGAGGATGGGGAATATGACTTTGAGACAATAGATGCCCTTGATCTGGTTACCTTTAATGATGTATTGATGAAGCTGATACGTGGCGAGGAAGCAGAGATACCCATTTTCAACTTCCATACCGGCAAACGGGAGGAAAAGAGAAGAAGACTGAAGATAGGTGAAGAACAGATACTCGTAGTAGAGGGCATACATGGGCTTAATGAAAAGCTCACAAGTAATATTCCGAGAGAACAGAAGTTCAAAATATATATAAGCGCACTTACCCACCTATCCATAGATGACCATAACAGGATACCCACATCGGATCTGCGGTTGATAAGGCGTATTGTTAGAGATTTCCAATTCAGGTCTGCCAGCGCCTTAAACACCATAAAAATGTGGGATTCGGTAAGGAGAGGGGAAGACAAATACATTTATCCATTCCAGGAGGAGGCTGACATAATGTTCAACTCATCCCTGGTTTATGAGTTGGCGATACTTAACCAGATAGCATTGCCCCAACTGGAGATGATTGACAACAGCGTTCCGGAGTATATTGAAGCCAAAAGGCTTTCCAAGTTTCTACAGTATTTCCTGGAGGCAGACATCAACGCAATACCAAACAACTCTATCCTTCGCGAATTTGTGGGAAACAGCTGCTTCTTTGAAAAAAAATGAAGAGGGTCCAAAAGCTGCAAATAATTGCAGCTTTTTTTTTCATATATTTATTATTTCAGCAGAAAATATTAACGCAAAGCCAAATAAAAAAACACGGAGGAATAACAGCCTATGAGAAGAAAAACAGTAGTCATATTAGCGCTGGTATTGGTTTTTGCATTGATGTTTACTGCCTGTGCAGTAAGAAGGCCTCTGCAAAATCCTGTTCAGCCCAGGAATAGCACTACAGGCATGTATGACAATAACAGGGGAACAGGAGTTGGAACAGGAGTAGGAACAGGTGTAGGAACCAGGACCGGTTTGGGTAACAGAACAGGAATCGGTAATACCTCATATACAGGTTATGGACCCAGCAGCAGTGACACCTATGACTTGGGCTTTGGCGCAGGAAATAACGCAGGATATGGCAGGTATGGCGCTGGAAGCGGTACCAACTACGGCAGCTATGGAGGATATGGCACAGGGACTAATGCAGGTAATGTGGGCTATAACGGCTATTACAACGGTGGCAATATGGGATATAACGGTACCAGCTATGGAAACACTGCAGGAAACCCCACATATTATGGAGGCTATGATAATGGCCTGTATGGAGGCTATGGAGTTGACTACCGGAATATAGGAGGCAGCAATAACTCAGCGAATTACGGCCTCAACAATACCGGAAGGACTTCACAGGCCAGCGGAATAGAGCGAGCCGTAGAGCAGATGACAGGTGTAAGGGATGCAACGGTAGTCGTATCAGGGAACACTGCATATGTAGGCCTTGACACAAGCGGAAGCATGACAGGGCAAAATATATCCTATGGGAACACTACCGGTACTTCAGCATTGAAACAGGCTTGCGCAAGGCGGGTCAAGGCATCTAACCCTCAGATACAAACTGTATATGTCAGCACTGATGCCAACTTTATCAACAGGCTCAGAAGAGTAGGCGACGGAGTCAATACAGGAAACCCTGTCACCAACTTCAGGAATAATCTAAGCGATCTGGTAAGAGGTCTGACACCGGAAAGATAGTAGCATAAAGCTTTGAAAGCAGCGTTCCGCAGCAATGCGGAGCGCTGTTTTGATTATCGAGCACAATTCTGCAAATATTCAGCAAATGATTTTGTTTTTGAAAACAATGATATAATAGAAATATGGTTCAAACACATTATTTATGGGAAATAATAGATTGATAGTATAGTATAAAAGTTTTGGCAAGGAGGTGTCTCAATGGGCTTCGGGAATCCCATCGATAATTTGATGTTTTCAGTATTTCCATTTATCATGTTCATTTTTTTTGCTATTTTTATTATGGTATTCGTAACATCACTGGTCAAGGGTGCAGGGCAATACTTCAAGAACAGCAATACTCCGGAAAGAACCATACCTGCAAGGCTTATCTCCAAACGTACACATACCTGGGGTGGACAT
>CAZNMO010000090.1:4413-18423 GCA_964574195.1 uncultured Clostridiaceae bacterium
GGACGGAGAAAGAATGGAACTGCCTGTGGGAGGCAAATTCTCAGGAATGCACGTGGAAGGTGATGCAGGGATACTTATCCATAGGGGAACCAGATTTATTGATTTTCAAAGAGAACAGAGGTAGAAAGGAAAAAGAGCATGGAGAAGGTTACATTTATTATAACAGCTGCGGCGCAGTATCTTAACCAGGGTCTCAGTGAACTGCAGGAGGCCGATGGGAGCGTAAGGGCTGTGAAGCTTCCGGGTAATGGGATCGCAGTGATAGAAACACAACAGGACAAGTTGGGTTTTATTGAGGCAGTAAAAAAGAAAAAGCCGATCTTTATAAGGCATATGAATTCAGTAGATCTGATCTTTCACGCAGGGACAGAGCTAAATAGCCTGGCTGAGGCAGCAAAAGGCTATAGGGAGCTGCTGTCCGGGAAAAAGACAGCGGTACAGGTCAGAAAATGCATGGTTGACAGCGGTCCTGACCCACTAGCTGTAAAAAATGCTTTTGATGAGGTGCTTGTAGATATGGGGGTCATACCGGAGATCAAAGAGCCGGAGATGATCATATCCATATTGTTCTGCGACGACAGATGCTATGTGGGTCTTGGGACTCCTGATGAGAATATTTCTGCTTGGTCTGGAGGCATGATGCATTTCAGAAAGACTGAGGAGGATATCTCAAGAGCCAGATACAAGCTGATGGAGGCAATAAAGACCTTTGATATTGACATGGCTGGTTTGCATTCAGCCCTTGACCTGGGCGCGGCGCCGGGAGGCTGGACCTCGGTTCTTCTGGAGCAGGGGCTTCAGGTTACAGCAGTAGATACAGGCGATATGGATGAGAGATTGAACAGGTACCCGGGCTTCAAATTCATCAGGACTAATGCCGCAGAACTGGAGCTTGAAAAGGGTAGCTTTGATATATTGACTTCAGATATGAGCTGGAATCCGAAGAATACAGCAAGGATAATTTTGGATGCATCTCAGTATTTGATAGAAGGCGGTACAGCTTTAGTGACCCTTAAACTGATGGGAGAAAAGGTAAGGAAAACCATCAGGGAGGTGCTGGCTATTTATGAAGAGGTATTCCAAGTCCTTGGAGTAAAGCAGCTCTTTCATAACAGAGATGAAGTCACTGTTCACCTGAGAAAGAGATAAAGAGATGAAATATCGAGAGGGGTGTTACTGTGAAAGCTAAAAGACTTGAGGCAGGGGATATGATAGGCTTGGTAGCTCCAGCAAGTCCGTCGGAGGCTTCAAAGGTGGAAAAGGCAATTGCATACCTGGAAAAGCAGGGCTTCAAGGTGAAACCCGGTAAATCTGTATACGGCAGCAGGGGTTATCTTGCCGGAAGTGATGAATTGAGGGCTTGTGACTTAAACCATATGTTTGAGGATGATGATGTAGATGCTATATTTTGTCTTAGAGGGGGCTATGGTTCCCAGCGGATATTGGATATGATCGATTTTGAACTGATAAGCCATAAGCCAAAGATTTTCATGGGTTTCAGTGATATTACCGCACTGCTTAACGCAGTTTACCAGCAATGCGGGTTAATAACCTTCCATGGACCCATGGGCGGGGATTTTGCCGGAGGTCTTGGGAAACCGACCAAGGCTGCCATGAAAAAGGCTTTGGAATGTGATGAGCCTATAGGCGAACTGCTTAATCCAGACATACCGGAAGTCCTGTCGGAAGGTGTCGCCAAGGGGAGACTGGTAGGGGGAAATCTTTCCATAGTTGCAGCATCCATGGGCACAAGTTATGAAATAGACACCAAAAACAACATCCTGCTTCTGGAGGATGTATTTGAAGAGCCCTACAGCATTGACAGGATGCTCAATCACCTGAGGCTGGCAGGGAAGCTGGAAGATGCTGCAGGCATAGTACTGGGAAACTGGGGTGATGTCCAGCCTGAAGAGCCTGAGAAAAGCCTCAGTCTTGAGGAAGTCCTGGAGGATGCTTTTAGAGATATCGGAAAGCCTGTGCTAACGGGCTATAAGATAGGTCACTGCAAGCCCAACCTCACGGTCCCGATCGGGGCAATGGCCGAGCTGGATACGGCCGGAAGGAGTTTCCGCATACTTGAATCCGCAGTAATTTAGGGGTTAAAAAGTGAAAAAATGTTGATTAAGAAAACATGTATGTTATAATATAATGGATTAAGAAGACGCAGCTTTAAAAACATCAATAATTATTTAATAATTATTGTGAGTAATGTATAATAAAAGATATAAAAGAAGAGCTGTCAGAACTACATATATAAGGAGGAAGCACATGAACTCGAAATTGGAAAAAATAGAAAACAATGTAGCAACATTGGAGATATCGGTTTCAGCAGAGAAACTTGAGGAAGGAATAATGAAGTCATATCTCAAAAATGTTAAGAAATTCAACATCCCCGGATTCCGCAAAGGAAAAGCGCCGAGGAAGATGATCGAAAGACATTACGGAGAAGCAGTGTTCTATGAGGATGCTATAAACATAGTATGCCCCGATGAATACGACAATGCAGTAAAGGAACATAACCTGGAGCCTGTTGACAGGCCTGATATCGATATCGTTGAGATCGAAAGTGGAAAAGGACTGGTTTTTAAGGCTACAGTTACAGTTAAGCCTGAGGTAGTGCTTGGTCAGTACAAAGGAATAGAAGCAGAGAAAAAAGAGTATAATGTAACTGATGAGGATGTCAATTCTGAACTGGAAAAAATGAGAGAAAAGAATTCCAGATTGGTGGATATTACTGACAGACCCGTCAAGATGGGTGATATTACTATCATAGATTTCAAGGGCTTTGTGGATGATGTACAGTTTGAAGGCGGTACAGCTGAGAATCATAGGCTTGAAATCGGCTCGGGACAGTTTATACCAGGCTTTGAGGATCAACTTGTCGGTGCGGAGCTTGGCAAGGAAGTTGATATTAACGTACAGTTCCCCGAAGGCTATGGAAAAGAAGAATTGTCGGGAAAACCGGCTTTATTCAAGGTTACTGTAAAGGAAATCAAGGAAAAGCAGCTGCTTAATCTTGATGACGAATTTGCAAAGGATGTAAGCGAATTTGACACCCTTGAAGAACTGAAGGCGGACATCAGGAGAAAGCGTGAAGAAGAGTCAAGAAGACTTGAAAAGCAGCAGTATGAAGATGACGTCATAAACAAGGTAGTAGAGAATGCTACAGTTGATATACCTCAGGTTATGATTGACGCACAGGTCAATATAATGCTTAGAGATTTTGACTATCAGCTCAGATACCAGGGGTTGAATCTGGAAGCATATCTTAAATATATGAACATGGATATCGATAAACTCAGAGAATCCTATCTGGAGGTTGCAAAGGGCAGAGTAAAGAGCCAGCTGGTGCTTGAAAAGATAGCCGAGGTTGAAGCTGTTGCAACTACAGAGGAAGATCTGACTGAAGAACTGGAGAAGACAGCAAAGCAGTATGGCAAAGATATTGATGAGCTCAAGAAGAGCTTGAAGGATGACGATATAGAGTATATAAAGGATGGAATAATAATCCAAAAGACTATTGACTTCCTTGTAGAAAGCAGTATCGCAAAATAATTTTACGGTGATAAGGAGGACACTTATGAGTCTGGTACCTATAGTTGTTGAACAATCAAACAGAGGTGAGCGCTCCTATGATATTTACTCAAGGCTTCTGAAGGACAGGATAATATTCCTGGGTGATGAGGTCAATGATGTGACAGCAAGCCTGGTTGTTGCTCAGCTTCTGTTCCTTGAAGCCGATGATCCGGACAAGGAAATTAACTTTTACATTAACAGCCCGGGAGGCTCAATAACTGCCGGTATGGCAATATATGACACAATGCAGTATATCAAACCCGATGTCTCAACCATCTGTATAGGAATGGCAGCTAGTATGGGAGCATTCCTTCTGGCGGCAGGAGCAAAAGGAAAGAGATTCTGCCTGCCAAACAGCGAGATCATGATACATCAGCCATCGGGCGGAGCTCAGGGTAAAGCCACAGATGTGGGCATCTACGCTGAAAGGCTATTGAAGAGCAGGAAAAAGCTCAATGAAATACTCAGTGAAAAAACAGGTCAGCCTATTGAGAAAATAGAGCGTGACGTTGAGAAGGACTATTTCATGTCGGCAGAGGAGGCAAAGGCTTACGGTATTGTTGATGATATCCTTGTTAAGAGAAGGTAAAGTGAGGTGAAAAGATGGCTAAATTTGATGATAAGAAACAGCTGAAATGCTCCTTTTGCGGTAAGAACCAGGAGCAGGTCAGAAGATTGATAGCAGGCCCAGGGGTATATATTTGTGATGAGTGTATCGAACTTTGCCAGGAGATCATCGACGAGGAATTTGACGAGGAATTGGATACAGAGCTTCAGGACGTTCCGAAGCCGGCACAGATAAAGGAATTCTTGGATCAGTACGTTATAGGGCAGGATGAAGCCAAAAAGGCTTTGGCTGTCGCAGTATACAACCATTATAAAAGAATAAATTCCGATTACAAGATAGACGATGTCGAGCTGCAGAAAAGCAATATAGCGCTGATAGGTCCGACCGGTTCAGGAAAAACGCTGCTTGCGCAGACGCTTGCAAAAATGCTTAACGTGCCTTTTGCAATAGCTGATGCAACTTCCCTGACAGAAGCCGGTTATGTTGGTGAGGATGTTGAGAACATCCTTCTGAAGCTGATACAGAATGCAGACTATGACATTGAAAAGGCTCAAAAGGGTATTGTGTATATTGATGAGGTTGACAAGATAGCAAGAAAATCTGAAAACCCATCAATTACAAGAGACGTTTCCGGTGAAGGCGTCCAGCAGGCGCTGCTCAAGATACTTGAGGGTACAGTGGCCAGCGTGCCGCCGCAGGGCGGCAGGAAGCATCCACATCAGGAATTCATACAGATCGATACGACCAATATACTGTTTATCTGCGGTGGAGCCTTTGATGGCCTGGAAAAGATAATTATGAGCAGAACAGGCAAGAAATCAATGGGCTTTGTGGCTGATATCCAATCCAAAGAACAGCAGGATATTGGACAGATACTAAAGAAGATCATGCCGGAGGATCTCCTGAAATTCGGTCTCATACCGGAATTTGTAGGAAGGATCCCGATAATTGTGACTCTGAATCCTCTTGACAAAAAAGCGCTGGTACAGATACTCACAGAGCCGAAAAATGCTCTGGTTAAACAGTACCAGAAGCTCTTTGAACTGGATAATGTGGATCTGGAATTCCAGGACGAAGCAATTGAGGAAATAGCACAGAAGGCACTTGACAGAAAAACCGGTGCCAGAGGCCTGAGGGCAATATTTGAGGAGACAATGCTCAATGTGATGTATGAGATTCCATCCAGGGACGATATTGACAAGTGTATAGTAACAAAGGAAGCTATACTGGAGCATAAAGAGCCTGAGATAGTTTGCCTGGAGCCCGGTGCAAAGAAGACTGCAAAAAAGCAATCAAGAAAAGGCCAGAAAGCCCGTAAGGGTACTGCATAATGAATGATAAGACCGGCGGAGATGATGAGTCCCGCCGGTTATCTTTTTCATATCCTTAGTCGTGTCCGAGTCCTCCATACCAGTTTTCCGGAGGGACTTCTATGATACAACAGTTTATATCCTTAATATCTACATCTGTATACTTTGATAGTATACTGCAGATCCTTTGTAGCAGTAAAGTTTTGATCTGGGGGCTTCTTCCCGGATACATGGTTATCTCTACATACACAAAGCAATTGCTTCTGCTATCATGGTTGCTCCTGAACTGCGGAAGAGCTTCGTATAATATGACCTGACCGATATGCTCATCGATATCAAGCAGCTCTACCATAGCCTTTCTGACTTCCTTCACCATTATGGGCTTCTGAAAAGGAAGCACTGTAGATGATATGTGAATTTTTGCCACAGGCATGACTACACCTCCTATTTGAATTGAAAAAGACCTCTTGGATGGGGTATTGATATATAAATATTCACTTCTTTTTTCAATTTTCCTCCCGAAACCGGAGAATATTAACATATACTAAAATATTCAGTTTGGTCCGCATTTATTCTTGATCATGTCCTCTCTGATGCGGATAATGCTTTCCGGACAAAAATATCATCCGAAAAATGAATATGCAGGATAAAAAAAAGCCATGGGCAAATAATACTGTTAAAACAATACATGACAAAGCGGCTAATTTGCAATGCACTACAGGCAGATCACCGTTTGCCGGATTTTATATTCTACGCTGGATTCGCACAAGAGAGGGAGGAAGATTAGATGACACAACTACTAATAATTATTCAGCTATTTTTTGCTGTAGTAATCGGGATGTATTTCCTGAACCTGCTGAGGGGACAGCAGAGTAACAGGGTAGCAATAGAAAAGGAATCACGAAAGGAAATGGAGAAGCTGCAACATATGAGGAACATCCAGCTTACCAAACCTTTGTCGGAGATCACAAGGCCTGCTGACTTTAGCGAGATAGTAGGGCAGGATAACGGCATAAAGGCGCTGAGGGCAGCAATATGCAGCCCTAACCCCCAGCATGTGATAATTTACGGACCTCCCGGAGTCGGAAAAACGGCTGCCGCCAGGCTGATACTGGAAGAGGCAAAAAGGGTGTTCAATTGTCCTTTCCGACAGGATGCAAAATTCATTGAAGTGGATGCAACAACAGTGCGATTTGATGAGCGGGGTATAGCCGATCCACTTATAGGATCGGTGCATGACCCCATATACCAAGGCGCCGGAGCCATGGGCGTAGCGGGAATACCTCAACCAAAGATCGGCGCAGTGACCAAAGCCCATGGAGGAGTATTGTTCATAGATGAAATCGGAGAACTGCATCCTATCCAGATGAATAAGCTGCTTAAAATACTGGAGGACAGAAAGGTTTTTCTGGAAAGTGCATATTATAGCTCTGAGGACAGCAATATACCCTTCCACATTCATGACATATTCCAGAATGGGCTGCCTGCTGACTTCAGACTGATAGGAGCCACAACCAGGGGACCTGAGTCCATTCCGCCTGCTCTTCGTTCCCGATGCCTTGAGATATATTTCAGATCACTGACGCCAGACGAGATACAGCTTGTTACCGAAAATACCCTTAACAAGATCAATTTTGATCGGGAAGAGGGAGTGGCTGAGCTGGTCGGAAAGTATGCAACAAATGGACGGGAAGCCGTTAATATAATCCAGACGGCGGTAGGAGTCAATATAAATGAGAATAGGAGCAGGGTGACCATAAGCGATATAGAATGGGTGCTCAACAATGGACAATATAGCCCGAGGCCGGAGAGAAAGATAAATGAAGAGCCGCAGGTGGGTTATGTCAATGGTCTGGCAGTATATGGCCCGAATATGGGAACACTTATGGAAATAGAAGCTACAGCAGTAAGTGTTCGCAAAGGCAGCGGAAGACTGGTGGTGACAGGGATAGTTGAAGAAGAGGAAATGGGCTCCGGATCAGGGAGGACCATCAAGAGAAAGAGTATGGCAAGGGCATCTGCCGATAATGTGCTTACTGTGATAAAGAAATACCTGTACATAGACACTGATGATTATGACATACATCTGAACTTTCCTGGTGGGACTCCCGTAGATGGGCCATCAGCTGGAATTACCATGGTTGTAGCCATATATTCGGCAATAACAAATACATATATCGATAACAAAACGACTATGACGGGAGAAGTATCAATAAGGGGCAAGGTAAAAGGTGTTGGGGGGATCATCCCAAAGGTTGAAGCAGCAATGCATGCCGGAGCTAAGAGAGTTCTGATCCCACGGGAAAATTGGCAGGATATATTCAAAACCTTTGAAATAGAGGTGATACCTGTAGATAATGTAATTGAGGCCATAAACATAGCCACACTGTGCCAGTATACGACCAAGCCTGTGGTTGCTCAGCCCGTGGATGTGAATGTATTGACTGCCGCGGGCAAAAGCGCAGCTTCCATGCAGGCCATGAGCGATATAAATTAGTTGAAGGTAAAAGGAGAATACAGTTCTTTGAACTAAACAAAATCTGTTTGGGCTTCGCTGAAACAGATTTTGTTACCACTGTTTTTGCGGCGAAACAAATATATATCTGCGTTTACTCGCCGCAAATTTTATTGAATAGGAAAGTAAACTTTCCTATTCAATAAAAGCATTGATTTAACTGCCCGCGCCAGAATTTTCTTCGGAAAAGGCGCATGGGCTACAAATGCGGCGGATCCGCCTTTGTTCTTGACTGTTTTCTCCTTAAATATGTTATTGATAATTTTTATCCGTAAGGCTATAATTAATTAGGCCATGCTTTAGAATATTAACCAAATTATTCATATAGTGGTACAGGAGTTGATAATATGCAGAAAAGAAAAGAAGAGTATAAGAGCTTGCCGCTGCTTCCACTTCGGGGGCTGAGCATTTTTCCATACATGGTTTTGCACTTTGATGTAGGCAGGGAAAAGTCTATTAGAGCCCTGGAAGAGGCTATGATAAACGACCAGCTCATCTTTCTTGTGACTCAGAAGGATGCGCATACTGACCTTCCGACAACAGAGGACTTCCACAGTGTGGGAACCATATCGAAGATAAAGCAGCTGTTGAAGCTGCCGGGTGATACCATCAGAGTATTGGTCGAAGGGATCAGCAGAGCAGAGATAAAAGAGATAGTATCAGATGAGGCTTATTTCCTTGTTGATGTGATGGAGTATCAGGAGATCCAGGGAGAAGCGGATCTGGAGCTGGAAGCTCTGAGGAGGAGTGTACTGGGGGTATTTGATGAGTATATAAAAGCTAATCCCAAGGTCGCTCCTGAAACCCTGATGACAGTATCAGACATTGAAGATGCATCCAGGTTCGCGGATGTGGTAGCCTCAAATCTTACGGTGAAAATTGAAGAGAAGCAGGAGATACTGTCTCTTTTTGATGTAAAGGAAAGACTGGATAAAATTTACGAGATACTGTCCAGAGAACTTGAAATCCTTGAAATTGAAAGAAAAATTAATTCAAGGGTGAGAAAGCAGATAGACAAATCCCAGAAGGAATACTATCTGAGGGAGCAGCTGAAGGCAATCCAGCGGGAGCTTGGAGAAAAGGAAGGCAACGGAGATGATATCGATCTATACAGAGAGAAGCTTTCCAAGCTTGAAGTGCCTGATGAAGTTAGGGATAAGGTTGAAAAGGAACTGGATAGATTGTCCAAGATGTCGCCGGGCTCACCTGAGGTCGGTGTTACAAGGACTTATCTTGACTGGATATTCGATTTGCCGTGGAACATATTGACAGAAGACAATCTTGATATCAAGAATGCAAGAAAGGTTCTGGACGAGGACCATTATGGTTTGAAAAAGGTCAAAGAGAGGGTACTGGAGTACCTGGCCATAAGGCAGCTCTCACAAAATATGAAGGGTCCTATACTTTGCCTTGTGGGACCTCCGGGAGTAGGCAAGACCTCCATTGCAAAATCCATTGCCAGGGCAATGGGAAGAAAGTTCACCAGAATGTCCCTGGGAGGAGTAAGGGACGAGGCGGAGATCAGAGGACACAGAAGGACATACATCGGAGCTATTCCGGGACGTATAATCTACTCCATCAAACAGGCTGGCTCAAGGAATCCACTTTTCCTTTTCGATGAGATCGACAAGCTGGCCAGTGATTTTAGAGGAGATCCTGCTTCGGCACTGTTGGAGGTTCTTGATTCAGAACAGAATAAGGACTTCAGGGATCATTATATGGAATTGCCCTTTGATCTCTCAAAGGTCATGTTTTTGACAACAGCCAACTCGACAGACACCATTCCTGCACCGCTTCTGGACAGGATGGAGATAATACAGGTTTCAGGCTATACTGAGGAGGAGAAGCTTCATATTGCTACAGACTATCTGCTTCCCAAGCAGATCAAGGAGCATTCCCTGAATAAGGAGAATGTTGTTGTAACCGAGGCTGCTATGAGGGCTGTTATAAACGGCTATACAAGAGAAGCCGGGGTAAGGAGCCTGGAGCGTGAAATTGCCAAGATCATCAGGAAGTGTGCAACTCAGATCGTTGAGAATAATAAAAAGACAATAAGGGTCACTCCCGGAAATCTCAAGAAGTATTTAGGAATAAGCCGGTTCAGGTATGACATTATAAATAAGAAAAATGAGATCGGTGTTGTCACTGGACTCGCATGGACAGCTGTAGGCGGGGACACTTTGTTTATTGAGGTATCCCTGATGCCCGGCTCCGGTAAGCTTGAGCTTACAGGGCAGTTGGGAGATGTAATGAAAGAGTCCGCAAGAGCAGGCTTGAGCTATATACGTTCCCGGTCCGACGAACTGGGCATAGATAAGGATTTTTCCAAGAATCTGGATATTCACATACATGTTCCTGAAGGAGCAACTCCAAAGGATGGCCCTTCTGCAGGCATAACCATGACAACCGCTCTTGTATCGGCACTGACCAGGAAGCCGGTATACAGGGATCTGGCCATGACCGGAGAGGTCACGCTGAGAGGGCGGGTGCTCCCCATCGGAGGCCTTAAGGAAAAAGTGCTGGCAGCCAAAAGGGCAGGGATCAAAACAGTGATCATACCTTACGAAAACGAGAGAGATCTTGAGGAAATACCGGAAACAGTAAGAAGAAACATGAAGTTCATACTGGCATCGGATATGGATGAGGTACTGTCCCATGCATTGGTAAAGGATGAAGGAAATGATAGTTAAGACCTGTGAGTTTTTAAAAAGCGCCGTTTTAAAAGAACAGTATCCCGAGTTGGACCTGCCTGAGATAGCCTTCTCCGGCAGGTCCAATGTGGGAAAATCCTCACTGATAAATTCGATGCTGAACAGGAAGAAGCTGGTCAAGGTAAGCTCAAATCCTGGGAAGACCAGGACCATCAATTTTTTTCTTGTTAACGAGCAATTTGTTATGGTGGACTTGCCCGGATACGGCTATGCGGCAGTTTCCAAGAGCGAAAAGCAGTCCTGGGGCAGGATGATAGAGGATTATCTGAAGTATAGGGAAAACCTGAAAAATGTTGTGCTGCTGGTAGATATACGGCATGAGCCTACTTCAGATGATAAACTGATGTATGATTTTATCAAGTATTACAGAAAATCTGTAATTGTCGTTGCAACTAAACTGGACAAAATCAGCAGGCCGACTGTCAATAAAAACCTGAATATTATCAGAAACAAGCTCCAGCTGGATGCCGGCGACATTTTAATACCCTATTCCTCTGAAACCCATGTGGGCAGAGAGGAGCTCTGGGAGGCAATGCTCTCGGGAGAATAGCCGATTGATAGGGGGGGCTTCATTGGCATTTTTTGAATCGTTCATTATGGTTTTTACCTTCCTGCTGCTTAATCTTCCGATTTTTTTCTCTTTGTATAGATATGTGTTCAGAAGGCTGAACATATTTGTCAAATTGGCAGTAGGGATCGTATATTGGACTTCAGCCATATTCACCCATGAGTTTGTTCCTTTCCTGGGAGTGGCTGTGTTGATTCTCAGTGTTCACAGCAAAGAAGAAGCGGACTATGGGGTAAGAGATACGGATATCTGGCACATTGAGCTGCATCAGGTTGTATTCGCAGCCGCAGGCGCTCTTGTATTCAAGGTAGCAATAAGCTTGTTGAACAAGCTGTATGTTGATCTGTTAAACAAATATTTGCAGTTGGACATTGAGCCTCAGGAAATAGTAAAGGAATTTGCATCAGAGGAGCAGCTTTATAAGCTGATGCTTTTTCTGATGGTCGTTATATTTGCACCTTTTGTTGAAGAGTATATTTTCAGGTATTTTATATATGACAGGCTTTTGATGCCAAGGATGCCGGTCTTGGCGGCAGCAGTGATCTCATCGGCACTTTTTACCCTGCTGCACTTGAATGTATCAGGGATCCCTACTTTCTTCGGGCTGGGATTATACTGCTGCTATGTATATGAGAGAAAGGGCTATTATGGGGCTGTAACGGCCCATGTGGTATCCAATCTTGTTACTGCAGCACTTCTTATGTGAGATATGTGTTTCGTGTTGAAAATTTTAAATAGGATCCAAATGGCACGAAATATATATTTGAAAGGATGAGTACATATGGATAAGGAGTTTCACAGGGCACTTCTGGATGCACTGACTGAGGCGATAAAGAGAAATACGGTGGTTACCGTAAAGAACGGTGAGAACAACAGCATTATAGCAATAACCTCCACTGAGGATGAAATAATAGTGTCCCTGAGCAAGCTTCCGGCGATTATGAATGATGTTATTACTGCAATATCAGATTGCCTCGGAAGGAGTCCTGACATGGTATATAACAGGACTAGCAGCCTAAAGGATGATTTCATAATTTACTACATGGTCTGGCTGAATAGTAACGATGGTGCAAGAAGCTTTGTGGAAAGGGAATTCGGAGCTCATCAGAACAAGATAACCTATATGAGCAGAAAAGCACTATCTTATCTATAGAAGAAGTGCATTAAATATTAGCTGAAAAAAGTGAAATAATAAGTGTAGGATATTTTAGCATAATTGCAGAGGGTAATTTTACATTTTGTAAAGATATTGTAATAAATTTTAGCTAAAATATTGAGCATTATGGATAGAATCAAAGCATAGTCTCAGATTGTCAAGTTATTTCCGCTTATATGGGAATAATGGAAAAGAGTTAAGGAATATAATAATCAATACTGGTTTAACATACGCGAGAAAAATGTTATTATGGTAATTGTGTTAAAAAAATGTCTTTCATAGGCGGAAGGAATGTCATTAATGTTTAAAGATGCAATTAATATTGTTTTTATAGTATTGCAGATCCTGTTTTTTTCTATAGGTTTTTATTATTTTACTACCTCGATATTCGGATTGGCGGAGAAGCTTTATGGGAAAGCCACAAAGAGCTATCTGCCATTAAAAAGGTTCGCAATTTTTATACCTGCCCATAACGAGGAAATAGTAATAGGAAACATTGTAGAGAATCTTAAGCAGCTGAATTATCCTAAAGACTCCTACGATGTATACGTAATTGCAGATAACTGTACCGACACCACTGCAGCTTCTGCAGAAAAGGCAGGGGCAAGCGTCCTGGAAAGATTCGACGACAAACTGAAGGGAAAGGGTCATGCTTTGCAGTGGGCATTTGAAAAAGTACTTTACTCTGAGGATAATGAATACGACGCTGCAGTAATATTCGATGCAGATAACCTGGTTTCCAGGAACTTTTTGAAGGAAATGAACAATAAGCTTTTAGACGGTCAGAAGGTCATACAAGGTTATATAGACAGCAAAAACCCATACGACTCATGGATCACAGCCAGCTATTCATTGGCGTTCTGGTCATCCAACAGGCTGTTTCAGAATGCCAGGGCATTTCTCGGCTTGAGCTGTGAAATCGGGGGCACAGGCTTCTGCATGGATGTGCAGGTACTGAAGCAGATAGGCTGGCAGGCCACCTGTCTTGTAGAGGATCTTGAATTTACAATGAAGCTTATGCTTAACAACATTAAGGTGGGCTGGGCTCAGGAGGCTATTGTGTATGACGAGAAGCCACTTACACTTGCCCAGTCATGGAAGCAGAGAAGAAGATGGATGCAAGGCTTTGCTGATGTTTGCTCCAGATATTTTGTAAAGCTTCTGGCAAAGGGTATTAGGGAACGGAATGCAGGACTTATAGATTGCGCAATATATACACTACAGCCATATGTGCTGCTGTTGAGCGCCGTTATGCTGCTGTTGCCGTCAATAAACATATATCTTATGGACTATGATCTGTTTATTATATCTTCCAGGATAGCGCCGGCGTTCTTTCAGCTATATGGAGTCGTTCAGCTGGTGCTGATACCGCTTTGTCTTTATTATGACAGGAAGCTGTCCCTCAAGATGCTGCTTTTCTATCCGGTATACATATTATATTGTCTGACATGGATACCAATAGCCATACAGGGGATCGCAATGATGAAAAACAAGGAATGGAGCCACACGCTCCATACAAGAAAACTGTCCATACATGAACTGGAATAAGACTAAGACTTATTCCAGTTTTTATATACTTATCTCTCAGGATTATGTATAATTCTGG
>CAZNMO010000091.1:0-2470 GCA_964574195.1 uncultured Clostridiaceae bacterium
ATTTATGCACTCAAGGTCACCCCCGAAAGCATTACCATAAGTTATGGTGCCTGCTATGATTCCGTTTTTGCACAGCTTTCTTACAGTATCACTTAACCAGATCGGAAGTGCTCCTCCATCAGTCATAATATATATGATGGTTTTCATAGCCGTCAAATGTTTTAAAGCCAGTGCTGTCGGAGCCAGCATACTGTGCAGCGAACCAACTACTACAGGCATGCCATCCAGTGTGCTGCTGTTTCTGAAAACCTCATGATAAGGACTTTCCTGAGCTTCTGCCGCCATAATGTTCATCTGTAGAGGAGTATATCTCAGCTTCATGATGTGCCCTTCTCCTCTGTTCAGATAGTTTTTCCTGCTGAGATTGGCGGCCACCAGGTGTATGCCTCCTGAGCCCAGCCCAAGGGACACTGCTGTTGTATTCAGCAGCACAAGTTCACCCTCACTGATTTCACCAGTCAGTTTGTTATAGTTTATACAATTATGTAATGTTCCCTCAACTTCTGATTTGAACCTTGTAATATTTTCATCTTTATATGTGATAGCCCCCACCTTTGACTCTTTAAGCTCTATCATGCCTGCTCCCATCCACCCTTCCAAGAGAATCCAGATAACTCAATATTCTACTGCAGTCTATCAGCGTGTTGATAGATATTTTCTCAGCTGCAAGGTTCAAGACAAGTAGTGTTGCAGCGCTTATCAGCCTGCTTCTGCTATCCAGCAGCACTATGCTGTAATAGCCAAGTGATATTCCCAAAATGTTTGCCCCGGTATCTCCAAGCATGCAAATCTCCTTTAGATCAAAACTGCTGTAGGCCAATACGGCTACGAGCAATGCCATTAGAGGCAATACGGCTGTAATATCCGGCAGTGCAGCATATAGCATTATCAGGGCTGCTATTGAATAAACTTTTATAGCCCTTCCCGGACGCATATCAAAAAGATTGATCGTATTGGACCACAAAGCAATTACAAGTATATTTACCGTAGCCTCCAACAGCCCGCCAGATATTTTCTGACTTATGATACCCGCAGCCAGGATGCCTGTTGCAGCCTTTATAAAGCCTGTTGTCATATGTCCACCAAGGGTGCTTTCGATATGTCCTCTAAAGCCTTTAATTCTCTTCTCTCCAGCCATATCATCCACGATCCCTGAGAAGCCCATGGTACAGAGCAGTAATAAAAAAGCTTGATATTCAGAAAACCTATGCGGATGAAAAAATAAAAGCAGGAGAATAGCTGCCAACATAACAGGTACAAAAACAATACCTCCTACGGCTGGAATAGCCCTTCCCCTGTAATTCAATGCCCTGCATGATGATGATTCTGTTTTACAGAGCATTTCCACCGTTTTACCGGATAAATACCTTGAAAGAAAATAAATTATTGTCATTAAGGCTATTATTGACACTGCTATCAGCTCCGAAGTCTGTTGATATTTATAAATTCTTTAATGATTATACTCAGAATATCGATACATTGCCTGCCTCTATGCGCAAAACCGCTGAAATCACGACCGGTCTCCCTATGCCGCATTTCAACCGGCACTTCAAGCAACTCCATGTCTTGTCGAACACCTTCAAGTGTCATTTTAAACTCAAACCCAAAGCCGTCTGGTATTTCCACACATTTTAAAAAGCTCAGGGGAAATATCCTCTGCCCGCTGAGCAATGAATCAAGCTTTTTTGAAGTCAGTACGTGCAATCCAAATCCAGAGAGCCTTTTTACAATACCAAAGCCACCTTTTCTTTCAGGAGCCGGCAGCTTTCCAATTATTATCCTATTCCGGCCAGGTACTATATATTTTATCAGCTTTTCTATTTCTGAGGAGCTATAACAGAGATCCCCGTCCAGGAGTGCAACATATTCATTATTAACATGATCCAGTGCTGTTTTTACAGCATGCCCCTTTCCCCTGTTGCTTTCATTATGTATCAGTTTTATTTCCGCTCTCCCTTTTAGCAATTGGAAGGTCGCATCAGTAGAACCATCATCCACTACTATTATTTCATTTATTGCTGTTATATCCCTTAAACCGTCAAGTGTTTGTAGTATCCTATCTTCTTCATTAAAAGCGGGTATGATGACGCTTACATTTTCGCCCAAAGCAGACCCTTCCCCTCACCTATACAAGGGACAACATATCCAAGCCCTTTGCAGTCCAGTAATTTGTCTCCTATCAAGGTCCTTGTTATAAATGTGCTTGCCATCCCCTGCCTTCCTTTTGCCAGAAAATCCTTCATACAACTGTGTCCACCTATAAGTACTATCAGTTCGGCATTATTGTGGTACGCCAGCATAAGCGCCGCATCTTCACTTGTGCCTGGTATACATATTGTCTTGTAAGGGATATTCATTGGCCTGATCCTCTGCAAGCAAGGGCAATATCCATTCTGATATGCATGGAGTATCAACTCACGGCTCTTATGTATTCCAATATCAGATACACTGTCCATGTCACCAATCAGTA
>CAZNMO010000091.1:2528-18282 GCA_964574195.1 uncultured Clostridiaceae bacterium
CCACAGTCTATTATAATATCTGCGCCTCCATCAACACCTATGAATACCGGCTTGAATTTCTCTATGTAGCTCTCAAGTAAAAGAAGTTCAGTCATCGAGTTATGGTTTCTGGCCACTACAACTGCGTGGCGCCCTTCCAGCCTGGTATATAGACTGGGATAGTCAGAGAAGCTCACAATACTGCTTATTTCATTGGCCGCGTGCCCTATGGTATTACACAGGAAGCTTATAGCCTCATTTTTCTCATTGTCTTCTGCCTCTTTCATCCTTTTTCTGACATATTCCCAGTTTACTGCTATGCAGACACCCTTGTACATGCAGCTGTTATATATTATGTCGTCATCCATGACAGTGAGTATCTCATTTTCCTTAAAACAGTTTATATCCAAACTGGTGTCAAATACCGGGATCTGATTGTTCAGTAGAGCCGCAGCCCCTTTGGGGTCAAACCTGCCGGTCATTGTCCTCCCGGTGTTGATAACAGCTTTTGTGCCTGAATGAGCTAAAGCAAAGGCAGATATTTCGTCAATATCATCATGCTGTATTATTGCTATATCATCAGGCGACAAATAGTTAACAAGTTCTTTTGTTCTGCATCCAACCTTTATTCTGCCCTGCAACCTCATTTTCGCACCTCCGCTGCTTTTAGTATCCATAAAAAAGAATAAAAAATGCACCATCAGGTGCATTTTCAATTCATATGCTCAATTTGCATGAATACTATTCTGAATACAGTCCCCTTGCCCACTTCACTCACAACGTCAATCCTTCCATTATGCTCACGCATTATCTCATAGCTGATTCCCAGCCCAAGGCCTGTGCCCTTTTCCTTTGTTGTAAAGAAAGGCGTCCCAAGCTTGCTTAATATATATGGATCCATTCCAATGCCATTGTCCTTTATCTCTATGATCGCTTCCTTTACTTCCGGATCATAGTAGGTACTAATAGAAAGCTCCGGGTCATCAACATTCTGTAGCGCAAATATCGCATTTTCAGTCAGGTTCAGTATTACCTGTTTTATTTTGATCTCATCTGCCAGTATCTCAATCGGCCATGGCCAGTAATGGAACCTGCTTCTTATATTTTTCGTATAACACTGGGTCTCCGTTATCAGATGCATTGATTCTACTATCTTGTTTACATTTGTCTTAGTCACTTCTGAAGGCTTTGGTCTGGCAAAACTTAGGAATTCATTCACTACATTGGTTACATCGTCAATGGCAGTATCTATTACAGAGGAGTACTCCCTCACCTTTTCAACCTGTGTTTTCATTTTGATAAGTTGGCTCAAGCCCTTTATAGTCGACAGGGGATTCTTGATCTCATGGACGATTCCTGCTGCCATCTGGCCTATCAAAGCCAGTTTTTCCTGCTGCTCTATACTGTGCTGCTGCAGCTTTATTCCTGTAATATCCGTTAATATTACTACTGCACCTATTATGTCTCCTTCAACATTCACTATGGGAGTCATATGATTCAATAATTCAAGTCTGTTGCCCCTGAAGGATCTGATAGTGATCTCATCTGAACGGCCTTGTTCTTTATTTTTGGATATGACATCAAACAGATATTCGCCCTTATAGTCTACTCTTTCATTGAAATCCAGCATGTTCATGCCTGTTATATCCTGTCCTTCCAATTCGAACAGCTTAATGAATGCCTCATTATATAGAGTAATTTTTTCATCCATGTCAGCAATGAATATGGCATTGGAGATGGTATTAAGTATTGTTTTTGTCTGTAGGTTGAAATTCTTGATTTCCTGCTGCTTCTTTGCTTCACTTGCAAATACCAGCACTCCGGTTCCAATTTTCTTTTTGGACACTGAAAGGCTTATATTCTTTCCGCTTTTCAGATTCGTGGCTACGGCTATCAAGCTTGCAGGGGATTCCTCTATTACTTCATTAATTATCAGGGGCTTTTCTTTTTCGCTGTGTATATTCAGTATACTTCCAAGCTCTTTCATTGACTTTCCGTAGATATCGCTTTTATCACAGGAAAGCATATCCTCCAGACTCTTGTTCATATACTCTATCTTATTGTCTTTTCCATATTTCAGTATTCCTATAGGAATGGAATCCAGCGTTTCACTAAGGGTACTGCTTATCTCCCTTATCCTTACATTGTATTCCTCTTGCTCTTTGTACGCTTCACCAAGCTTTACATATGGATATTGAATTGTATTGACGTATACTGCTTTATACAGACAATAGTAGTATGAGACTTTGAGAATATGGCTGAATAAGCTAAAAAATCCACCTATGCCGTCAATATTTATAAATGCCAACTCTGAAGGAATTTTCAGCATAAGTGCAATAAATAAATATCTATATGTAAATTCATTTTCTCCGGTAAGCTTGAATTTCAGATTATGAAGACTCAATAAAGAAATTAAAATAATTACATAATCCATAGTACCCTTGGGCAGGATCATTCCATTTCGGCTCATAAAAACAAGTAAAATTTCCAAATACCTTGCCAATAAAAAAGTAAAAGTAATGGAAAACAACAGTACGGCAATTACTTTCTTCCATCTCTCAGAAAATATTTCCCTGGAGTCAAGTGAAATTGAATAAATTATAAATGCTTCAGTAAGACCCCCGGCCGTACAAAAGGCGATAGACACGCTATGGCTCTGCATAGTAAGCGCTAATGCACTTGTTAAGGTAAAGTACATATGCATGAAATAGAATATTGATACTCCCAATAAACCCAAGCCAAGGTGCGTAAAAAGGCTTTCTACTTCATTGTAGGAGTGCCATATTATAAGAAAGCTTGATACAGCAATAAATATGCAGAATAACTCCATTACTGTGTGCACGAGATATGCATTCAATCTCACCAATGGAGCACTTGCAAATGTCACCACAAATGCCAGCAGTATGACAAGAAGGTATCCCGGAAGGATCTTTGCAATATACTGAGATCTTTTTTCCTCAACAAAATCCAGCTTTATCGTAACAATTACCTCCTCCCGTCATTTATCACATTGTACCATAAAAATGTACAGCTGGAAAGTTATTACTATATAACCTCTTTAATGGATCAATACCAATTAAAAGCGCCCTGATGCTGTAAATTTCTCATTACAAACACGCAGGGCGCTTAATACACTATAAAGGCTCTTACTATATGTTAACTGATTTTCAGTTCTATCCTCAGTTTGTCGGCTATCATGGCAATGAATTCGCTGTTGGTCGGTTTGCCTTTTACGTTGTGTATAGTATAGCCGAAGAGGTTGTTGATCACATCTACCCGTCCCCTGCCCCATGCAACTTCAATGGCGTGTCTAATTGCCCTTTCAACTCTGCTTGGAGTTGTATTGAATTTCCTGGATATTGAAGGATACAATTCCTTTGTTATTGCGCTAAGGAGCTCCATATTATTTACTACCATGGTTATTGCTTCTCTCAAATAGACATATCCCTTAATATGGGCAGGTACACCTATTTCATGAATTATGTTTGTTATTGCCGATTCCAGTTCCCTGGGTGTAGTAGCTGCAGGTGCACTGATGACATTTGTTGGTACTATATAATTCTTCCTGTCTGAGTCATTGTTGACCATTCCGAAGCATTCCCTGATCCTCTTGGCGAAAATCTCCATATCGAAGGGCTTGACCACATAGTACTCTGCGCCAAGCGTAAGCGCTTTTTGAGTTATTTTGTCCTGTCCCACAGCAGATAGAACGATTACCTTTGGTCTCTTTTCCAGATGCATAGTATTTAGCTTTTCAAGTACTCCGAGTCCATCAAGGTGAGGCATTATAATATCCAATATTACAACATCCGGGAAGGTGCTTTCTATTAAATCTACCACTTCAAGGCCGTCCTTTGCTATACCAACCACCTCAAAGTCAGCTTGAGTATTTAGGTATTCATTCAAAATAATACAGAAATCCTTGTTATCATCGCCAATAAGAATTTTGATTTTTTGTAAGTTCATCGGTATTCCTCCCATATATTGTTATTCTCTAGAATTCATATTCGACAAAGTAACTTTGTTTCCTGCTATTATCTACTCTATAATCGTTAAACATTTTAGTACAAAATTGTACAGCGTTCTCTTTTGCCTTGTTACAATTTTCGACATTTGTGAGCGATAGTCCTTTATTTTCAATAGTTCCAGATAACAAAAAAAACAACAAAAAGAGCTGTGCAAGCACAGCTCTTTCAGCTTATTCATTCTCCGGAAGCTCTCTTGTTGTTCTTTTCCACATCAATGTTTGCCTCCTTGAGCATCCATTCTATAGAAATGCCAAAGCCTCTTGTAGGGTCGTTTATCAATACATGGGTCACAGAGCCTATTAGTTTTCCATCCTGTATTATCGGACTGCCTGACATGCCCTGAACGATTCCGCCAGTTTTCTCAATTAGATCCTTATCCGTTATTTTCAGTATCATGCTTTTGGATTCAGAATTGCTTTGTCTCATTACCTTCTGAATTTCTATATCAAACTCCTCAATCTTGTTTCCCGCGATAGTTGTCATTATTTTTGCCGGCCCTTCCTTGATCTGGCTGTTCAGTCCGATGGACATTGCTTTTCCTCTGCTTATACCTTGCTTCTTGTTCAACTTTCCATAGATTCCGAAGCTGGTATTTTTTTCTATGACACCATAGGAATCGTCACTATCGTAAAATATGCCAACAAGCTCACCAGGCACAGTTTTCTTAGCCTTTTGGATCGATGCTATTTTTGATTTCAAAATACTTCCACTGTTGATATCTACCAGCACACCTGAGTCAATATCAGTTATTCCATGCCCCAGTGCACCAAAGATACGACTTTCCGGGTCATAGAAGGTCATCGTTCCTACGCCCGCAATGTTGTCCCTTACCCATAAACCTATTCTGTACTTGCTTTCTTCTTCACCTGCTTCTTTTTCACACCTAACAGGCTTCACTGTCAGCTCATGCCTTTTTCCTTCCCTGTCCACCATAACCTTTATCTTTTCATTTTTGTTCTGCCTATTATTCAGGTAATCAACGATGTCCTTTTCCTTTTCCACGTGTTTTCCGTCAATATCCATGATTTTGTCGCCAATTTCGAAGCCTGCATCTGCAGCGGGACTGCATTTTCTGCCATTAGTGTCGGTGATACTGGAAAGTCCGACAATGAGCACTCCTTTTGACTCGATCTTCACACCTATTGCTTCTCCTGATGGAACGACCTTTATGTCAGGTACAATGTTAAGTGTTACCTCTTTTACCGGAAGTAAACCAAGTATGGTAAGCCTTGCTGTCGCCTTAATGCTGTCATTGCTTCCGGCTTTCAGCAGAGAAGACAATATAGCGTTCTTTTCAAAATTGATGCAGTCCTTATATTGGTCATCAAGGGTGAGTTTGAAGATTCTGCTTTCAGGGAGTTCTCTGTTCTGTCCCTGTATAACATTGATTTCATCAGGAAAACTATAAACAGTGAATAAAGCATTCGTCAGGCAGAGAACTAGTATTACAAGAGTGGTGTACAAAATGATATTTCTGCGTTTTTTTCTATGCAATAGCATCACTCTCCTGCCTCCCCAGAAGAGTCCACCTTCAATTTTAAAAAATCCTCTTATTTAACTTAACCTTTTTAAAGTCCTATTATTCTTTATAAATTTGGGTAAACAGAGTATTGAGCTTCATTCAGCCTGTTAAATATAAAAAAGGAAGATGTGATCACATCTTCCCAATCAGTTTTCTCGCATGCTCCAGAGACGCTTCGAAATTTTCATTTCCTCCAAGCATTCTCGCTATTTCATTTATTCTTTCCATATTATCCAGAATTTTGATGATGGTATAAGTCTTGTTATTTTCAACGGTTTTGTCGACATATATGTGATTGTCTGACAAACAAGCTATCTGAGGCAAATGTGTAATACAAAGTATCTGCGCATTTTTAGAAATTGCCTTTATCTTTTGTCCCACCATATTTGCTGTTTGTCCTCCAACACCTGTATCCACCTCGTCAAATACTACACAGGGAGCCTTTTCTATCTCAGAAAAAGCATTCTTGATTGCCAGCATGACTCTTGAAAGCTCGCCACCGGAAGCAATTTTCGCAAGCGGCTTTTCTGGTTCACCGGGATTCGGTGATATCTGAAATTCTGTCTTGTCAAAGCCATTGGCAGAAATCAATTTTTCATCGCTGTTGATCCTTATAAGGAATCTTGAGCCCGGCATGTTAATCTCCTGAAGTTCCTTCTCTATCATCTTCTCCAGTTTACGCGCAAGTTCCGTTCTAATATCTGAAAGCAGTCGTGCCTTTGTTCTATACTGCTCCTTAACTGCCTCTATTTGCTTCTCTATCTCCAATGCGTGCTTTTCCCTGTTCTGCAATTCCTCGTAATCCAAAGAGGCTTTCTCTGCATAGGACAGAACCTCTTCAATACTGTTGCCGTATTTTCTTTTCAGCTTATTGATATGGTCAAGCCTTTCCTCAATATTATCCATATCACCGGCATCAAACGTTATTCCCTCACGATATGCCCTAAGTTCTCCCTTTATATCCTCCAATTGGTACACTATGCTTTCAATTGATGCTTTACAGCCTTCAAGGGTTTTGTCGATGTCAGACAACTCTTCAAGGCTGCTCCTGCCCTCATTTATAATATCCAAAGCGCTTCTTAACCCTGAATCTCCCTTAAAAAGGCTACCATACATACTGTTTATCCCTTTTAACAGCTTCTCGGAATTGATCAACATATGTCTTTTTTCTTTTAGTTCTTCATCTTCATTGGGTCTAACTTTTGCATCAGTGATTTCTTGTATCTGGAATCTAAGCAGATCCAGCTTTCTTTCCCGCTCTGACGCATTGCCGCTTATACTGTCAAGCTTTTCTTCCAGGCCTCTCAGCTTGTCCACATATAGCTTAAGCTCAGATTTCAGCTCCTTGGTAGTGCTCTCACCAAAATCATCCACAAATTCACCATGCTTTACAGTATTGAATAATAGCTGGTGTTCATTCTGACCAACTATGTCCACCAAATATTGGGCTATTTTTTTCAACATTGACAAGGTCACTATCTGTCCGTTTATCCTGCAGGAGGATTTGCCCTGAGAATTTACTTCCCTTGCTATTACAAGGTTCATTGCTTCATCAGGCTCTATACCATACTCCTCCAACAGCTCCGAAATATTATCCACTCCTGCAATAGAAAAAAGAGCTTCTATAGAAGCCTTTCCTTCCCCTGACCTTATATCTTCCTTACTGAATTTTCCACCTGAAATAGCAGAAAGCGCATCAATAACAAGTGATTTTCCTGAGCCTGTCTCTCCTGTAATTACATTGAGCCCCGGTTCAAAGGTAACCACTTGGTGTTCGATTATTACGTAGTTGCGGATATTAATTTCGAGAAGCATTATTGCATCACCTATTTCATCATCTTCTTAAGCTTTTCGATAACAGCTTCAACACTTTCCGGGTTTCTTACCAAAACAAAAATGGTATTGTCACCGGCAATGGTTCCCACTACTTCTTTTATATCAAATACATCCAGCGCCTCAGCAGCGGCATTGGCAGCTCCGGAAAAAGTCTTTATGACTACTATGTTGCCCGAGAAATCAACGCTGAGAACCGATTCGGTAAAGACCTTCACAAGCCTTTCACTCAGCATGCTGTCCTGTTCTTTTAAGGAAGCATATTTATAAATACCGTTTTCATCAAGTACCTTGACCAGCTTCAGCTCCTTTATATCTCTTGATACAGTTGCCTGGGTTATGTTATACCCGCTTTTCTTCAGTTCCTCCGCCAATTCCTCTTGAGTCTCAACAGGACTGCTTTCAATGATCTCCAATATTTTCGCATGTCTGGATATTTTCATATGTATACCTCCATCTTTAATTTCCTAACGTTCAGAAATTTTTCTTCTCAGTACATCAAAAAAGCTTCTCTGCTTAAGCTTTACAAGATTAGTAACGCAGTTTGAGCTTCTAAATTTGACAACCATGCCAGGCGATAGTTTATATGAATCCTGCCCATCTACTGAAAGCATTACTTCAGGATTATCATCACAGATCTCGATTCTCACCTCATCCTTCTCAGATACCACAATAGGCCGGTTGTGTAGTGTATGAGGGCATATGGGAGTAATTATCAGTACCTTCAATTCAGGACTGACAATGGGTCCCCCCGCAGAAAGTGAATAGGCTGTGGAACCTGTCGGAGTCGATATAACGATACCATCCGCAGAGTAAAGTTCAAAGAAACTGTCATTAATAAAAACTGAGAATCCTACCATCCTGGAGTGCATTCCCTTGATCACACTTATATCATTAAGTGCCGTCAATTCCTTCATGCACAAGTCGGGGTCATCTACACAAGCTTCGAGCATCATTCTCTTTTCTATAAAGTAATCCCCTGAGATTATTCTCTCCAGTGACAGATACATGTCGCTTATCTCTGCCTCTGCAAGAAAACCCAAATGGCCCAGGTTTATTCCAAACAATGGGACCTGATAGGCTGATGCCTGTCTGGCTATGTTCAGTATGGTGCCATCCCCACCCAGTACTATGACAACATCGCTGTTGGAATATATCATATCCCTGCTGTAGGCGTTACCCTTGTGGTCCAGCTTGTTCGCGATATCTGTCTCAAGATATAGCTCTACATCCTTGTTCAACAGCCAGTACAATATACTGCGAGTAATATTGAGGTCCTTGTCCTTGTATATATTCGGAATAATCCCCAGCTTCATATGCATATAACACCATCCAACCCGTATCACCCCTGTCATCATATGTATCAATTATGATACTGCTTATTGGCGGTAGATACTTTTATTCTATATTATGTTCACAAATTTATCTACTAATTTTTAGAAAATTTAATATATTACAGCTTTAAAAGCTCATGGGCTGCCGACACCACGCTGTTGACATCCTTAACATCATTTACAGTACGTTCTTTATCACAGGATAAATAGAGCAGATATTCAATATTTCCTTCAGGTCCTTTAATAGGCGAAAAGCTTAAGCCAAGAACAGCCAAGTTTGTTTCATTTTCTGCAAACGCAATGATCCGTTCTATTACCTCAATATGCACTGTCTTGTCTCTTACAACTCCCTTTTTGCCTACCTTGTCCCTTCCTGCTTCAAACTGAGGCTTGATAAGGCACACTATTTCCCCTTGCGGTTTAAGCAGCTGCTTCACTGCCGGCAAAACCTTGGTCAGTGATATAAAGGAAACGTCAATGGACGCAAAATCTGCCGTTTCTCCAAGAGCTTCGGGAGTTACATACCTTATATTGGTCCTTTCCATGCAAATGACCCTGCTGTCTGTTCTCAACGACCATGCCAGCTGTCCATAGCCCACATCTATTGAAAAAACCTTTTGTGCTCCGTTCTGCAGCATACAGTCTGTAAAACCTCCGGTAGATGCACCAATGTCAAGTGCGACCTTGTCCTTAAGCTCCAGGCTGAATTCACGCAGCGCCTTTTCCAGCTTTAGCCCACCCCTGCTTACATAGGGCATGGCAGTACCCCGTATCTCGATCTCAGCAGCTACCGATACCTTGGTTCCCGGTTTATCAACTTTTACACCATTTATATAAACAATACCGGACATTATCTGACTGCTGGCCTTTTCACGGCTTGTTGAAAGCCCTTTCTTGTATATCAGTACGTCCAGCCTTTCCTTTTCTTCCACTGCAGATTACTCCTTCATGATCTTTTCAAATATGCTTTCACTGTCCATATGCTTGAGCAAATACAATTCTTCTTTTTCTCCATGCGGTATGAAGCTGTCATCATAACCCAACAGTCTTACATCCATTTTAATACCTTTACTACTGTAAAACTCAAGTATGCTGCTGCCAAAGCCACCGCTGACTACATTGTCCTCCAAAGTATACAGCCTGCCAAACCTTTCTGATAGCTTCAACAGAAGCTGCTCATCCAGAGGCTTAAGGAACCTCGTATTTATCAAGGTATAGTTCTTGTTTGCCTGCTTTAGTCTGCCGCATACTTCAAGAGCAATTGAGAACATGTTGCCCTCTGATAGGATAACTCCATCTTCGCCTTCCTGAATCAGCTCACTTTTTCCATATTCCAACGGTATTTCAGGATACTCGTATTTTTTCGCATTGCCTCTTGGATACCTTATTGCAACAGGCCCATTCAAGGTAACTGCAAGCCTCAGCATATCCTCCAGCTCTTTACCGTCTTTGGGGCTCATGATGGTCAAATTGGGAATATGCCTCAGATAAGTTATATCAAATACTCCCTGGTGCGTTTCCCCGTCTGATCCGACTATCCCCGCTCTGTCTATTGCAAATATTACATTGAGATTCTGCATGCATACATCATGTACGATCTGGTCATAAGCCCTCTGCAGGAATGTAGAATAAACTGCAAACACGGGTTTGTAGCCACTGCTGGCAAGTCCTGCACAGAAAGTGACTGCATGCTGCTCTGCAATACCCACATCAAAAAATCTATTTTTAAATTTGGCTGCAAATCTCCCAAGCCCTGTACCATCTGCCATAGCAGCTGATACCGCAACGATCTTTTCATCCTTCTCTGCCAGCTCCATCAAAGTATCTCCGAATACCTCAGAGTATGTTTTCTTAGAACTCTTGCTCTTCAGCTCTCCGCTTTCTACAAAAAACGGGCTGATAGAGTGGAATGCCTTGGGTTTGTCTTCGGCAGCCGAGTATCCTTTTCCTTTGACGGTCACTACGTGAATAAGAACAGGGTAACCATTATAGTTCTTGGCTCTTCTCATAACTGTTTCAAGCTTTTTTATATCATGTCCATCAATCGGTCCGAAGTATTTGAAGCCCAGCTCCTCAAATATTACTCCAGGAACTACCAGATACTTCAACCAGTCCCTCATAGCCTCAGCCATTTTGAACATTGTTTTTCCTACCCTCGGGATCCTGTTCAATATCGCTTCAATTCCGCCTTTTAATTTGAAATAGGCAGGCTCTGTCCTTATCCTGCTAAGATAATTGGCCATACCGCCTATATTGTGGGAAATTGACATCTCGTTGTCATTAAGGATAACGATAAGGTTTGTTGGAAAATCACCGGCATGATTCAACGCTTCAAAAGCCATTCCTCCTGTAAGGGCACCATCCCCTATGACAGCTATTACGGAATGGTTTTCACCTGCCAGATCCCTCGCTTTTGCCATTCCAAGGGCAGCTGAAATAGAAGTGCTGCTGTGCCCTGTTTCAAAGGCATCATGGGCACTCTCGGATTTTTTGGGAAAACCGCTGAGTCCCCCCAGTTTCCTTAAGGAGGAAAACTCTGATTTTCTGCCTGTAACAATTTTATGGATGTAGGATTGATGTCCCACATCCCATATTATTTTGTCCTTAGGTGTATCAAATACCCTATGAAGAGCAAGCGTAAGCTCAACAACTCCAAGATTTGATGCAAGATGTCCGCCGTTTTCCGAGACTGTTTTTATTGTATAGTCCCGAAGCTCCTCCGCAAGGGTCCCCAGCTCATCATAGTGCAGTTTTTTCAAGTCCTCTGGGGAATTTATACTATCAAGTATCTTATACATTATTAACCCAACCTCATCTAAGAAATGATCAATCAATTATTAACTATACTATATTTTTAAGGAAGATGCCATCGCCTATACCATCAGATTTGCTACGATAATACCGAGTATGGCTCCTGCCAGTACTTCTATGGGGGTATGACCTATAAGCTCCTTGAGCTTTTCATTTTCAAGAGGCTTGTTATGGGCAAGATCTTCAATTATTATATTCAATATCTTGGCCTGGTTACCTGCTGCTCTTCTAACTCCTGCAGCATCATACATCACTACAAATGCAAAGCAGATGGATACTGCAAATATTGATGAATCCCAACCATTAAGCCTTCCTATGGATGTGGAAAGCGCCATGACGAAAGAAGTATGTGAGCTGGGCATTCCTCCTGAACCAACGAACCTTGTAAGGTCAATTTTCTTGCTGCTGTAGAAGGTCAGCATTATCTTCAGTATCTGTGCTATCAACCATGCAACAAAGCAGGCTATAAGTACCTTATTATCTACTATTTTTACAAAAAAATTCAAAAATAATCCTCCCCTTGAACAGTCTGAATCACAGACAAATCATCAACCTATGCAAAATCTGTTTAAGCTCCGCTGAAACAGATTTGTGTTATATCGATTATCTTTGCGGCGGAACAATTTACATTAGCGTACATCCACCGCAAATTATATGGTCTAATTTTCCCTGTTGATTATATAATCAGCCAGCATGCATAGATATTGTCCACTGTTACCATATTTCCCAAGCTTAAGTTTAGCAGCCTCTACAAGCTCTCCTGCAATCTGTCTGGATCTTTCATTTCCATAAAAGCTGATAAAATTCGATTTGTGTATACCGGCATCCTTTTTGACACCCTTTCCAAGCTTCTCAGCTGTCCCTTCCACGTCAAGGATATCATCTGCTATCTGGAAGGCAAGTCCAATAAGGTCTCCGAATTCCATTATATTTTTGATGTCCGACTCTCCAGCGCCTGCAATTATTGCTCCAGTGCCAAGAGAAGCTGTTATAAGAGCACCGGTCTTCCGGGAATGCATTTTCTTAAGGGTATCCAAATCGATCTCTCTGTTCTCATAATGAAGATCAATGCATTGTCCACCGATCATCCCTGATATTCCAGACGCTTTTGATATCAGCCCCATGGCTTTAATATATTCAATGCTGTTATGGTTTGCTATAATACCTGCCATACATTCAAATGCATAATTCAGCAGAGCATCTCCTGCAAGTACAGCAAAGCCTTCCCCAAAAACCTTGTGGTTGGTTGGCTTTCCCCTTCTGAGATCGTCATTATCCATAGAGGGAAGATCATCATGAATAAGGGAGTATGTATGTATCATTTCGATACAACATGCAAAAGGCAGTACTTTTTCTTCCTCACCGTCAAAAAGCTCGCTGGACATGATTGCAAGAATAGGTCTCAACCGTTTTCCCCCAGCCAGCAGGCTGTATCTCATTGCATCTGCAATAACTGGTACATCATTATTCGCAGGCATCATTGCTTCAAGTGCCTGTTCAACCAGGCTTCTCTTCTCAGTCATATACAGGATATAATCCAATTCTAGGCCTCCCTGATCTGGTTCATATTGAATTCTTCCATCTGTCCACTGTTGCGGTTCATTATCGCCATTACCTTTCCTTCAGCTTCTTCAAGCATTCCGGAGCATAGCTTTGAAAGACCGATACCTTCCTGGTAGATTTTAATGGATTCCTCCAATGAAATATTCCCAGCTTCAAGTATTTCTACGATTTCTTCCAAACGCTTCAAGGCCTGTTCAAATGAAAAATTCTCATCCATCTCTTTATTCTCCGTTTCAAGTTATTATTGTGAAATATTTACAGAGTTATACCCAGGTATACTAACTATTGGTTCTCAAGGCAATGCATTGACTGCTTTGACCAGTACCCTTGCACTGCCATCTTTTAGCTTTATATCCAGTTCTTCCCGGGGCATGATGTCTGCCATTGAAGTAACCAGCCTTCCATCTGCCGCTCTCATAATTATACCATAACCCCTGGATAATGCCGCATCAGGATTCAGTATACCAAGCTTGCCTGCAGCCTTTTCCAGCTCATTCCGGTTTCTTTTCAACAGGTTCTGTATATTATGTTCCAGGTATTTATCCAGAGTATCCAGAGTCTGGTTCATATCCACTATTTTTCTCTCCAGCTGTCTGAATACATTGTCTCCTGAAATCCTTTCCACCCGTGTCCTCTTGTTGCTTATGCCCTTGAGGACAGCAGAATTCAGTACATACTGGTACTGGTTCAGCTTGCTCAGCACCGCCTGCTTGTCCGGCACCGCAAGTTCTGCGGCGGCTGATGGTGTTGCGGCTCTTAGATCTGCTACAAAATCAGCAATCGTAAAGTCTGTCTCATGTCCTACTGCAGAAATGACCGGTATCTCTGACTGAAATATGGCCTTCGCCACGACCTCTTCATTGAATGCCCACAATTCCTCTATGGAACCGCCTCCGCGGCCTACTATCATTACATCAACGACTTTTCTGTCATTAAAATATCTTATTCCTTCTGCAATATCATTTTCAGCTCCGGCCCCCTGTACCTGCACCGGATATAGGAATATATCAGTGCTTGGGCAGCGTCTTCTTATTATTGATATTATATCCCTTACGGCTGCACCGGTAGGCGAGGTAACTACCCCCACAGCTTTAGGCATAAATGGAAGCTTGCGCTTTCTGGCTTCATCAAAATATCCAAGCCCGGACAGCTTTTTCTTGAGCTGCTCATAAGCCTTGTATAAAGAGCCTGTCCCTTCAGGAATCATATCCTCGACATAAAGCTGATATTGTCCGTCTCTCTCATATACTGAGAAATATCCTCTGAGTATAACCGCACATCCGTCCTCAGGCATGAATTTCAGCTTTGAGGCATTTCCTCTGAACATAACACATTTTATCCTGGAATCTGAGTCCTTCAGTGTAAAATATGCATGCCCTGAGCTGTGCAGCTTGTAATTGGATATTTCCCCTTTTACATAAATATGTGAGAGAAGTATATCATTCTGAAATAGATATTTTATATATGTATTTATTTCTGTAACTGTGAAAACCCTTTCACTGCTCATTTATCCTTCTCCTTGTCCATCTTCTGCACGCAAGGAAGCTTCAAACCCATTGAAACAATACCTGTCATTCACCGGTTGAGCTGCCTTCTCTCACAATTTTCCCAAGTACACCGTTTACAAAGCTCCCTGATTCATCAGTGCTGTATTTCTTTGCCAGCTCTATCGCCTCATTAATAGCAACACTGTCGGGTATATCGTCCCTATAGAGTATCTCATACAAGGCGAGCCTTAACACAGCCAAATCGACCTTGACGATCCTGTCCTTGGTCCATCCGGTTATATTGTCCTGGATAAGCTTATCTATCGGTTGCAGCTTATCAATGGTTCCCTTAATGACTTCTTCAGCATATTTTATATCGTTTTCGCCTATTTCTTCCTGGTATTCATCATTTTTGCGTTCTCTTGCCGTCTCAAAAAAATCTCCCAGCATTTCCTCTAGATTCTCATCCTTATTGAAATCTATGCTGAACAAAAATTTGATGGCAGCTTCTCTGGCAAGCCTTCTACTCATAAGTCCTCCTATGCATTTCGCGGAAGTCATTTACCGATCTGTAACAACTGCGGTAAGTGCCTCCTTTATTCAATACAGCTTGTGTTTATTCTCCGGTGATATCCTTTTATATATTAAACTAACCCTCTTCAGGCATTTCGCACTTATGAGAGGGTTAGTCAAAAAATGCTATTTGGATTTCACTTCCGGATTTTCTTCTTCCTTGGTTTCCTTCTCAAGGTTGACACCTTGAATGTGGATGTTAACTTCAACAACTGAAAGACCGGTCATTGTTTCAACAGCCTTCTTGACATTCTCCTGTATCTGCCAGGATACATCAGGTATTCTTACGCCGTACTCGACAATTATATAAAGGTCAATGGCTGCTTCCTTCTCACCAACTTCTACCTTTACACCCTTTGATGGATTCTTCTTACCCAGGATGCCTGTTATACTGTCGGCTATCCCTCCGCTCATTGAGGATACACCCTGTACTTCTCTGGCAGCTATATCAGCAATGACCGCGACCACATCATCCGCGATCTTGACATTACCATACTTATCCAATTTAATCTCCTTTTCCAATTGCTGAACCCCCTCCTATGTAGTTTGGCTTATAACATTATTTATATGTCTAATTATAGCAAAAGCCAAATATATTTACAAATGTATGTATCGATGTTTTAT
>CAZNMO010000092.1:0-18118 GCA_964574195.1 uncultured Clostridiaceae bacterium
GAAGAACTTTAAATATTCTGCATATTATTGTATAATAGACATAATTGATTTTTAAATGAGGTATTTTATGGATAAGCAGAGGGAATACAGCGGCTTAAGCAGGATCGGTATCATGGGAGGCACCTTTGACCCTATTCACTACGGACACCTTGTTGCGGCAGAGGAATCAAGATCGGCATTCTGTCTTGACAAGGTGATATTCATGCCTGCAGGGAGGCCCCCTCACAAGCAATCCAGAAAAGTATCCGAGCCTGAGCAGAGATATCATATGACAGCCCTTGCGGTTTCATCAAATCCCGGCTTTGAGGTGTCAAGACTTGAGGTAGACAAGGATGAGATCACCTATACATATGATACTGTAACTGATTTGCGCCGTATTTACGGTGAAGATAATAAGATTTACTTTATTACAGGCGCTGATGCGGTCCTCGAACTCCTTACCTGGTATAGGATAGAGGAGCTTCTCGGTATATGCGGTTTTATTGCAGTTACTAGGCCGGGTTTTGACAAGAGGGATCTGGAACAAAAGATCAAGGAAATTACGTCTAAGTATGGTGGAGAGATAATATGCATTGAAGTGCCCCTGCTTGCAATATCGTCAACTGATATAAGGGAAAGATGCAAGGCGGGGAAAACGATCAAATATTTGCTTCCCGAAGCGGTGGAGCAGTATATTCTGGAAAAGGAAATGTACAGGGAGTGAAGCTTTTGCTGGATATGGATTCCATTAGGAAATACCTCGAAAGTAGTATTTCTGGAAAGAGGTTTGTTCATTCGGTCGGTGTCGGCGAATCTGCTGCCAAGCTGGCTGAGGCATATGGCTGTGATGTCGGCAAGGCTTATTTATCCGGCTTGGTCCATGACTGTGCAAGGGAGCTTGATATGGTACAGCTGCTTGCATGTCTCGAAGCGGAAGGCATCAAAGCTGACGCTTTGACCTTGAGCATAAAGGAATTGCTGCATGGCCCTGCAGCGGTACATATATGCCGGACGGTTTTTGGCATAGAGGATCCTGAGATTTTGAATGCAGTAAGGTATCATACTACAGGAAGGGAAAATATGACACTTCTTGAAAAGATAATATACCTTTCTGATTTCATTGAGCCTTCCAGGTACTTTGAAGGGGTTGAAGAGTTGAGGGAACTGGCCGCCATAAATCTGGACAAGGCCTTGTTGCTTGCTTTTAACTCATCAATAACGTATTTGATATCAAAAAATGGTATCATCCATTTGGATACTGTACTTTCAAGGAATTTTATACTCACAGAGTCCGTCAAAAAAAATCTGGTCGAAGGAAAATAACGGTTTGTATATAAATATTGATGGCTAGAAATAATCAGATTGACGGGGTCTGAGATAAAGCAGGGGTAAATATGCTGCCTGCCGAGTGAAATCATTGATGAAATGGGGTTTTTGATTTTGAAAAAGTATTTAGCTGTATTCCTGGCATCTTTTGTAGTATTTTTCATTATACTCGGTGGAGTGTATTATATGTATAAAGCCAACATGACCGATGAACATTTTGAAAAAACCATACAGGAAAACCCTGACCTCAAGCCTGAAAGTCCCAAGGAGGAGGTTATCATCAATACCTTATTCCTTGGAATAGATGATGCCAGGTCGGATACCATGATCGTGGCCAGCTACAACAAGGAAAATCAGAAGATAGTATTGATGTCCATCCCAAGGGATACAAGGGTTGCGATACCAGGCTACAATTATGATAAGATAAATTCCGCAGCTGCGAGGAAGGAAGGAACTGCCCTGGCAATGGAAACGGTGGGAGACCTTCTTGGGATACCTATACATCATTATGTCAAGGTTAACTTCAAGGGCGCGGAAAAGATAGTGGACATTCTCGGAGGGGTCAAGGTAAATGTTCCAATGAACATGGATTATGAAGACCCTGCACAGAACCTTTCCATTCATCTAAAAAAGGGTACCCAGGTGCTTAGCGGTAAAGATGCGGTGCGGTTTGCCAGATTCAGGTCGGGTTACCCGGATCAGGATCTGGGAAGGATAAAAGCCCAGCAGGAGCTTATAAAGGCGTTTATCGGCAAGCTGACCAGCCCAAGTGTGATACCAAAGGTCTTCAATATTGTAAATGCAATGTCCAAATGTATCAAGACAAATATAGATGACGCTGATATAGCACATTATGCGATGAACATCAAGGATGTGAAGATGGAGAACATCAAGTTCTATACATTGCCCGGCGATGTAGGCTATAAGAACAAGGTCTCATATTTTATCTATGATGAAGCCAAGCTTAAGGAAATGATGCAACAGATACAGGTTGACCTGGGTGTAGCTGAAAAGGCCGCAGAGAATACTTCGCCTGAAAGTGTGAAGGTAATTGAAAAGGATAAAATAAGGGTACAGATATTGAATGGGACAAAGAAAACAGGCCTTGCTTCCGATATGAGGAAAGCACTGCAAGAGAAGGGGTATTCGGATATATCTATAGGTGATACCGGCGACGGTACCTATGAATACTCAAAGGTAATAGACAGGAGCGGCGATCAGGAAAAATTGCAGCTGCTTGCCAAGGACGCCGAAATCAACTTGACCGAGAGTGATATTGACATTGCTTGTGGTTATGATATAACAATAATTATAGGAAAAGACAGAATAAACGGAGGGATGTAATTGTTCTCAATTTCAACTGAAATGGCAAATAAGGCTGTAGAGCTTTTAAAGGACAAAAAAGCACGGGATATCAGAATGCTGGATATTCACGAGCTTACCACAATAGCAGATTATTTCATCATTGCAACAGGAAATTCCACTACCCAGGTCCAGGCAATGAGTGATGAGCTGGAAGAAAAAATGGATCTGGCAGGCTATGAAATGCATCATAAGGAAGGCTTCAGAAATGGAAGGTGGGTACTGCTGGACTTTGGTAATATAATAGTGCATCTTTTCCATGATGAAGAAAGGCAGTTCTACAATCTCGAAAGATTATGGGTAGACGCCAAGACTATATTAGTGGAAAGCGATTAGATATACAAAATCTGTTTAAGCCTGGCTTAAACAGATTTGTGTTACCTTGATTTACTTTGCGGCGGAAAAGATCTACATTAGTGTATATCTGCCGCAAGTTATATAAATTCTATATTTTTAGGGGTGTTATTATGAATACTGACTTGCATCCTATATTGAAAAGCATGATACCGATGGTTGAAGGGATAGCAAATACCTTTGGAAAAAACTGTGAGGTAATACTCCACGATATCAGATACCCGCAGAGCTCGATAATAGCCATAGCAAACGGCCATGTCACCGGCAGGGCCGTGGGGAGCCCCATGAGCGAATACGGTCTGGCTACACTACGCAAAGGGCAGTATGACAAGCCCATAGTCAATTATAGCAAGAAGACGAAGGATGGCAGACTCTTGAAATCCACATCACTTTTTGTTAAGGACGAGAATGGGGCCCTTATAGGATTTCTTTGCATAAACTATGATATTTCAGAGCTGACCATTGCAAAAAATATAATCAATGATATGACAAATATAATTGACATGGTCGATTTCACCGATGATAGCGAGGAAAGCTACGGCAGTACTGTGAATGAGATGCTGAGCAGCATAGTGAACAAGACGCTGGAATCGGTGGGCAAGCCTGTTGCCTTCATATCGAAGGAGGAAAAGGTAAGTATAGTACAGCTGCTTGATGAAAAGGGAGTTTTCCTTATTAAGGGCGCTATTGATTATGTGGCAAAGGTGTTGTGTGTTTCCCGATATACAGTCTATAATTACCTGGATGAAATAAGAGTCAATGATTAATAAGATATGTGCATGATCTGTTGAGGATATGCACATTTTTTATTTTCATAATCAGGTATTATTTGCAGTTATTTCGCATATTTTATTTGTGGTGCATTTATTTGATTTGCGGCAAATACACGCTAATGTAGATTGTTCCGCCGCAAAGGAAATCAAGGTGGCACAAATCTGTTTCAGCAAAGCTTAAACAGATTTTGCTAATGCAACTGATACGATATGGGGGAATGTGTATGACTGTAATCAGGGAAAGAAACGGACAGGCGCTTGTCAGATATGATGAGCATGGAGCTTCGGGCAAGAAGCACGATATTCGATATGAATGGTGGTATAATACCGAGAAGATGAAAAAAGGGGTAAAAATGGAGGAGGATAATGGAAGGACCCGGATATACTGTCTGGAGTTCAAAGGCAGTTACAAGGAGTACTGGTTGATGGAGGAGTTTGATAGGAGGGTACCGAAGCATATGGTTGTATAATGGAATCATTTATTATAATATATTCTTAAGATAAAGGATCTACAAAACATTCAAAGGAGGAACACATGTGATGAAAGAGATTATTACTACTGAGAAAGCTCCGGCTGCTATTGGACCTTATTCTCAGGCAGTCAAGTATGGAAATCTGATATTTACCTCAGGAGCCCTGGGACTGGACCCAGCTACCGGTGCATTTGCGGAGGGGGGTATACAGGCTCAGACAAGACAATGCCTGGAAAATCTGAAGGCTATACTGGAAGCCTCCGGAAGCAATCTTGGGAATGTCCTGAAGGCCACTGTTTTTATAAAGGATATGAATGATTTTCCTAAGGTAAACGAAATATACGGTCAGTACTTTACAGAGAAACAGCCCGGAAGGTCCTGCGTGGAGGTTGCAAGACTGCCAAAGGACGGGTTGGTAGAAATTGAAGTGATTGCCTATATAGGCTGATAAATAGCGCCGATTGCTGAAGTGCAACCGGCGCTTTGTATTTCTTTGATACTATCATCGTTTAATATATGAAACTTCCTTATATCTTCTTCTCTTGGATTTCTGTATAGTCACAATGGTCCTATACAGCAGGAAAACAGGAACTATAAGCCAAAGCCAGGTAAGGTTCAGCTTAAAGCTGGGCTTTACGGGAGTTCCTAAATCAACAGAAGACAGCAGCTCTACACGCTTTATTTCCTTTCCGTCCAGGGATACGATCATTTCACCGAGGGTCTCACCCTTCTTGATGGGTTTTTTAATATCCTCCCGGGTTTTTATATCTGTCTTCACCTTATCCCGTTCATCCTGGGAAAGCAGCAAGGAGAAATCCTCAGCTGCAAGGAGGTTTATTTTTTCCTCCACATCCTTGACCGATACAGAGGTAACGATCTGATCCTTTTTCAATACCGAGGTGTTTTCAAAGTTAGCAAAGCCGTATTCAAATAGAGCAGTGGTGTCTGAGTAAATATTCTGGCCCTCGGCACCCATTACCACCGATATCAGCTCCACATCTCCCTTTTTTGCGCCTCCTACCAGGCACTGTTTTGACTTTACAGTGTAGCCGGTCTTGATGCCTGTAGCGTATTCATATCTGAATTTGTCATAGGTTTTCCAAATAAGCTTGTTGCTGTTTGTTATGTAGTTTCTTTCATCCTGTTTATTTGTTTTGGGGATCGTATATTTGACCTCTTTGACAACACTGCGGAACTTTTCCAGTGTCATGGCATGCCTTGCGATCATTGCCAGATCCCTTGCAGTAGTATAATGATTGTCATCATGCAAGCCATTGGGATTGACGAAATTCGTGTTTGTTGCACCTAACTCTCTGGCCCTCTGGTTCATAAGCTTTGCAAATTCGGGAACAGAGCCTGAGATATGCTCTGCTATAGCAACTGCCGCATCATTGGCAGACTCAAGCATAAGCGCATAAAGCAGCTGCTCCATGGTCAGCTGTTCGCCGGGGATAAGATATATTTGACTGCTTCCCCTTTCAATAAGGGAAGGGTTCTGACCGACTGTAACCACATCATCAAGTTTGTCATGTTCAACAGCAAGCAGCCCTGTCATTACCTTGGTGGTACTGGCGGGATAATGTTTCTCATCAGCGTTTTTTTCATATAGGACCTTGCCTGATGCCGCATCGATCAGAATGGCTGTAGGAGCCGTGACCTGCGGATCGTCTGCGAAAACCGGAATAAAGGACATCAAAATACTCAGCAGTGTAAGGTATACTAAAAATTTCTTCATTAAATCCTCCTGGATGAATATATGCACTGTTTATATGCAATGTATGCTGCTGCAGGATTGACCCCTATAGTATACCAAAAATATCTGGTTATTTGCACCCCTTTGAGAGAAAATTGTTGACGAAATGGATGACAATATATGAAAAATATTATATAATTTGTAAAAAAAGGAAATTATATAATATCGAATTCTAACAGATGAAGGAGGGGCAAAATGGTATATATGACAAGAACTCACAAGCTGATGGCAGTAGCCGCAATAATGATAGTGGTCATGATAAGCGGTACGGTATACATTTGCCGGTACAAGGCCACAGAAATAAAACTTGGTGAGGCAGTGGAGGTAAAGGCGGCAGCAGCTTCCGAGGCAACAGTTGAGGAAACTGAGACAGCTCCAGAAGAAATCTCTGTGTATATTTGCGGCAGCGTCAGGAATCCCGGAGTAATAACGCTGCCTGAAGGTTCCAGGCTTGAGGAGGCTATGAAAATGGCAGGCGGTGCCGGTGAAAAAGCAGACTTGACTGCTGTCAATCTAGCTTATAAGCTTGTGGATGAAGATATGATATATATACCGGAAATGGGTGAAAAGCCGCTTGAAACAGCAGGAGCAGCGGCAGCATCAGCGGCAGGTACAGTCAATAAGGGGGCGGGGGGCTCTGGGAAAGTGAATATTAATACCGCAGGCGAAAATGAATTGGATACCCTTGACGGTATAGGACCTGCGACAGCAAGGGCGATCATAGCATATAGGAACCAGATAGGAACCTTTGGCTCCATTGAGCAGATCAAGGAAGTAAAAGGCATAGGAGATGCCAAGTTTAGCAGCATAAAGGATGATATAACGGTGGATTAGTACAATTGTTGATCTGACCCCAAATGCCATACTGAAAGCAAAAGATCCTTCGCTTGCATCGCATAATTCTGCTGTTATGCAGCTACTTCTTATACTTACTCCTTCATTTTTATGATATAATTATGGAGAAGTTGGGAACATATAACCAGAAGTTCTCTGAATGAAAGGAGGTGGCATTATGGATAACAACAAAAAGACAAGACTTACTCAAATGACCAAAAGCTCCGGGTGAGCCGCCAAAATCGGTCCGGAGACCCTGGCACAGGTTCTGTGTCAGCTGCCTAAATTTAGTGATGATAATCTGTTGGTAGGTCTTGATACATCCGATGATGCTGCTGTATATAAAATAGATGAAGATAAGGCTGTTATTCTGACTACTGATTTTTTCACACCTGTTGTGGATGATCCCTACACCTATGGACAGATTGCTGCAGCCAACTCCCTGAGCGACGTTTATGCAATGGGGGGAAGACCTGTTACTGCAATGAACATAGTTTGCTTCCCCACCTGCCTGTCAATGGATATCCTGAAGGAGATACTCAGAGGTGGAGCGGATAAGGTTGCGGAAGCCGGTGCGATCGTCGTTGGCGGACATAGCGTACAGGATGATGAACCGAAATTTGGCCTGTCTGTAATGGGAATGGTCCATCCCAAGAAGGTTGCTGCAAATTCAGGTGCAAAGCCCGGGGATATGCTGATACTTACTAAGCCCATCGGAGTTGGGATTTTGAACACTGCTATAAAAGCTGACCTGGCGGAGGAGGCCGTAATACAGAAGGCGGTCCAATGCATGTCATACCTGAACAAGGATGCCTGTGAGGCCATGGTCCAGGTAGGGATAAACGGCTGTACTGACATCACCGGTTTCGGCCTGCTGGGGCATGCATACGAAATGGCAGAGGCAAGCAATACCTCCATTGAGCTGTGGTCGGACTATATTCCGATAATCAAGGAAAGCATCGAATTTGCGAAAATGGGGATAATTCCCGCAGGAACCTACAATAACGAAGGTTACCTGAAGGGGCACGTAAGCTTCGCTGATAGCATACCACAGGAAATCAGAGATATAATGTATGACCCTCAGACCTCGGGAGGGCTTCTTATATCAGTACCGGAGGAACGTTCGGAATTGCTGATGGAGGAGCTGCGCAAGAGAAACAAACTGGATTTTAACATAATAGGCAAAGTAAAGCCAAAGGGCGCTTACAGTATAGAAGTAATATAAAGGGGTGGGTTTTGTACCCGCCCTTTTGCGAATCGGGAGGTAGTGAATGAAGGATAAACGGAATATACTCAGCAGTATACCCTCTGTCGATGAGCTTTTGAGGGAAAAAGAGCTTCAAAGGTTTTCCGGCATATACCCGAGAACAGTTGTGGTCGATTGCATAAGAGAGTATCTTCAGGAATTCAGAAAGCTTGTAATGGCTACAGATAATGAAGAAGAGCTGACTATTATGGATACGGGCATGATAGTAAGGGGCATAGCAGAGAAGGTACATGAAAAAATGAGAAATAGCCTGATAAATGTTGTAAATGCAACTGGAGTGGTGCTTCATACCAATCTGGGACGGTCACCCTTAAGCAGCAGGCTAAAGGACAATATATGGGAAATTGCCGCGGGTTATTCAAATCTGGAAATGGATCTGGAATCAGGAGAAAGGGGCTCAAGGTATACCCATGTGGAAGAGCTTCTTTGCAAGCTTACTGGAGCAGAGGCGGCATTGGTGGTGAACAACAATGCTTCAGCAGTGATGCTTGTGCTGAGTACACTGGCAAAGGGGCGTCAGGTAGTGGTGTCGAGGGGCCAACTGGTCGAAATAGGCGGTTCCTTCCGGGTGCCTGCTGTAATGGAGCAGAGCGGAGCAGAGCTTGTAGAGGTGGGGACAACAAACAAGACACACCTGGCAGACTATGAAAGTGCTGCAGGTGAAAACACTGCAGCGCTTATGAAGGTTCACACCAGCAACTACAGGATACTGGGCTTTACCAGTGAAGTGGAATCGGAGGATATGGTCGCATTGGGCAGGAGGCTTGGCCTTCCAGTGATAGAGGATCTCGGGAGCGGAATGCTTCTGGACTTGACAGAGTACGGTCTTCCCTATGAGCCTACCGTACAGCAGGCTGTACATGCCGGTATGGATGTAGTTACCTTCAGCGGCGACAAAATGCTCGGAGGCCCTCAGGCCGGTATTATTGTAGGCAACCGGGCTTATGTGGACAGAATGAAAAAAAACCCGCTTACCAGAGCTTTGAGGATCGACAAGCTGACACTTGCGGCGTTGGAGGGCACACTGAGGCTGTACCTGGATAAGGAACTGGCTCTGAAGGAAATACCCGTGCTAAAAATGCTGACCTATGATATTGAGGAACTGGGCAAAAGGGCAAGAAGGCTTTCAGTACGTCTTAAGAAAGTGCTGGAGGACAAGGCAGTAATAACGATACAGAATGACTTTTCAGAAGTGGGCGGCGGTTCGATGCCTCTTCACAAAATGCCTACAAAGGCTGTTGTATTGGAGCTTAGAGGCGCATCCCTGGCAGAGCTGGAAAAAAGGCTGCGGGCATACAAAACTCCGATAGTCGCCAGAATCAACAGAGATAGGTTAATATTGGATGTAAGGACCATTATGGACAACGAATTTGAGACAATAGAAAATGCACTGGTTTGGGCTTTGGAAGGCGGGGGTAAGGCTTGAAAAATGTTATCATAGGAACGGCGGGACATATCGATCATGGCAAGACGACGCTTATAAAAGCATTGACCGGCAGGGATACGGACAGGCTGAGGGAGGAAAAGGAAAGGGGAATATCCATAGAGTTGGGCTTCACCTATTTTGACCTGCCAAGCGGAAGACGTGCCGGGATAATTGACGTACCAGGCCATGAAAAATTTATAAAGAATATGCTTGCCGGTGCCGGTGGAGTAGATGTAGTGGTATTGGTGATAGCTGCAGATGAAGGAGTGATGCCTCAGACCAGAGAGCACTTGAATATCCTTTCATTGCTCAAGGTGAAGAAAGGGATCATTGCCCTTACCAAAAAGGACATGGTAGACCAGGAATGGTTGGATATGATAATTGAACAGGTAAGAGACGAGATACAGGATTCCTTCCTGAAGGATGCCATGATCATGCCTGTTTCCTCAGTCACAGGTGAGGGTCTGAAGGAGCTTATTGCAGAGATCGATTCTGTCACTGAAGTGGTGGAGGAGAAGGATACACATGAGGTATTCAGGCTTCCTGTTGACAGGGTCTTTACAATAACAGGCTTTGGAACGGTAGTGACAGGAACTCTCATATCAGGCAGCATAAGCGAAGGTGACAAGGTAGAGATATATCCGAAAAAGATCGAATCCAGGGTCCGATCCATACAGGTACATGAAAAAAGCGTCAAGACAGCCTATGCAGGCCAAAGGGTCGCTGTCAATATCGCCAATGTAAAGCTGGACGAACTGGAACGGGGTGATGTGCTGGCCAGGCCTGGTAGCATGGAGCCCACAATGATGTTGGATGCAAGGCTTGAAATGCTGAAGAGCGGTGACAAGTCAATAGATAACAGGGATAGATTGAGATTATACCATGGAACGTCAGAGATAATGTGCAGAGTAGTACTGCTGGACAGGGAGGAGCTTAAGCCGGGAGAGAGCGCTTTTGTCCAGCTGAGGCTGGAAGAAGTGACTGCCTGTATGAAGGGTGACCGTTTTGTAATAAGGACATATTCACCTATGCTCACTATAGGAGGCGGCACCATACTTGAGCCCAATCCGCCCAAACGCAAGCGTTTCAAGGAGGACGTCCTTGAGGAGCTTAAGATAAAGGAAGAGGGAAATCCTTCCGAGGTAGTTGAAAGATACCTGATACAAAACAGCGGTAAATATCCCGAGAAGAGAACAGTGGCCAAAGCGGTCGGCAATATGGAGGTGGGGGCCTTCGACAGGATCGTCAGCGAGCTTGTCGATAAAAAGCTGGTATTTGAATTCAAAGCCGGCGACGAGGTTTTCCTGCTGCATACAAGGTATTTGAAGGATGTTGAGACAAAGCTCAATGAGATCCTTGAGGCATACCATGGGAGAAATCCGCTAAAAAGCGGTATTTCCAAGGAGGAACTGAAAACAAGGATATTTGAGGGTATAAAACCAAAGCTTGCGGATCTTGTTTTTGGTTACTTTGAAGCAGAAGGTATCATAGTGATATCCAGCCACTATGTGGCCAAGCAAGGATTTACAGTACAATTCAACAAGCTGCAAGCCCAGATAAGGGATGCAATCATGAAAAGCTACAGGGAAAAGCCCTATAGCCCTCCTAAAATAACAGAACTGGCTGAGAGCAGCCGTCTGGACAAGAACCAATGCCAGGTGGTTTACAATGCTCTGATCGATATGGGAGAGCTTGTCAAGCTGGATGAAGAGGTATCCATTTCAAAGGAGGCCTTTGATGAGGCGGTGAGGCTGCTGAGGGAGTTCCTGAAGGCAAACGGACAGATACAGCTGGGGCAGTTCCGGGATATACTAGGCACCAGCAGGAAATATGCCATGGCACTGTTGGACTATTTTGACCAGAATAAGATCACAAAGCGTGTAGGGGATAACAGGGTGCTGTACTAAATATAGAAAGTTGTGACGTAAATAAAGATCCTTCACTGCGTTCAGGATGACACTTTCCGTCATCCTGAGTGAAACGAAGGATCTTTTGTTTGCCACTCTTTGCTTGTGTCGCATTTTTCCGTTATTATCAATATCATTTATGTCACATGTGCCTAACCAAAGGAGTATAATGATGGTAAAATGTAATTTGGAGGCGTCTGCATGTATGGGTATTACTGCCCCTTCATGAGGGGAAATGATTTCAGGAGGAAATCCGGTTATAGGCAGAAAACTTTTACCATGGATGAGGCTATGAAAATCGGAAAGCAAATAGGGATAGATTTTACCAAGATCAATCCTGAGCAATTCAGGATGGGCTTAGGAGTAGAACTGGAGCATGGCATCAGGTTTCCCCAGGCAAATGTTACAAATGATGACCCGATAATGACAGGAAAAATAGCCTATGCCCATCTGCTGGAGATACCTGATTACTATACCAGATTAGCAAAGCTGGAAAAGGAAGCCAAGGGATCTGGGGTCAAAGAGGACTGAAGTTCAGTCCTTTTTTTCATGTAGCCATAAACATCTCCTGTTATAGACCTTAGCAATGACTGCACACCGGAGCTGCTCCCTTTGCTCATTACCACCATGATATATGGGTTACCCTCCAGGAACACTATTCCTGCATCGTTATAAACACCTTCGCCGGAGCTGGTTCCGGTCTTGTGAGCCACCGGTGACCTGTAGCCCAGTCCGGCAGGCAGCCTGTTGGAATAAATATTGTCTAGGAGCGCCTGGGTAAACAGCTTATTGTTTTCTTCACCAAAGGTTCCACCCTCATAAAGCAACCGGAGTACATGACCGAGGTCCCTGGGGGTAGTCCTGGGGGAGCGGGATATTCCGTATCTTTTGATGTTATTCTGGACCGATGAATATTCTGCAGGCATGATCTCGCTATATACAACACTGTGTTCCGTTCCCAGCTTGAGGAGGTTCTCATTGATTTTTGCAGCTCCCAGGTGACGAAGGGTGATGTTGAAATAGTCATTTACAGAATGACTTATCATTCTGGGCAGTAGTTTTTTTAAGTTATACTGCCCTTTTGTGATAGGGTCCTTGTACTCCTTATCAAGCTCCAGCTCCCCGCATTCATTAAGCCGGTACATTACGGCGGCAGACAAAAGCTTGCAGGTGGAGGCGGTATTGAAGTACCCTTCCTGTGGATCGTTGGGATTCGTTTTATCCGCATTATAGGCATATTCGAAGCCGGTGGACAGTTCTCTTATATATATCCCTACCGTACCTTTGCCCCCATTTTTAAAGAAAGCATTAATACGCTTCATTACAATAGTGTCTACTTCATTGTTGAAATCCACCACGGCTTTAAGCTGTGCTTCATTAGGTTCCTCAAGTGCAGGTTCCTCTGGCTGCGGACTGGGTACTTGCTCAGGTACCGCAGTCGGTGAAGGTGATGGAGAAGGCCCTGCCTCCGGGGTGGGTGAGGGAACCCCAGACGGCTCAGGTGTGGCTGTGGGCTCAGATTGGATTGTCTGTCCGACCGCAGGTGGAGTAGCAGTCTGGGAGGGGGGGTCTTCCGGTTCGATACTGTATGTCACATATGTGCACATGGATACTACAACAAGGATAAGAATGGATATTTTAAAGCCTTTATACATGTACTGACCTCCATCCGGAAAAATGTAATCAGTAAAATATATGCAGCGGCAGCCATAAAATCAATTTATCCTCAAAAATAAGCTAAGCCGCGGTAGTATTCCCTGCGAGCGGCAAATGAGATTTTAAATTATTGGATTGAATAAAAAATGTAAGTATATCAAATAATAGTCCGAAGACACATTTTAGGGTGATGCCTTTTGCCTTGGATAATAAGCTTTGTGTTTGCCTGGATCTTGTTTTTTCTTCTTGTTGATTACAAGACCTTGAACAAAAACATATATGGCGGATTTTTAGCACTTATGCTTGGAACAATTGTGGATTATGGCGGTCAAAAGCTGGCGCTGTATGAGTTTTATCAGCTGATAATATCCTGGGCAGGCTGCTCCGCCTTTTACAAGCTGGGGCCCATCTTTACGATGGGAGTGATATTCTGCCAGTATGTTCCCCGCAATAAATGGCTTCAACTGGCCAATATATTTGCAGCATCGACACTTTATATAATGCTGGAATTGTCGATCATAAGCACAGGAGTGGCAAAATATATACATTGGAGCCCTATTGCCAGCTATTTGATCAATTTGCTTGCCTTTTGCTCACTCAGCTGGTTCACGATAACCTTTCTTCGCACCGGCTGAACTGTAGGATTATTTAAAATAAAAGCTTTGAAAGCTATTGACATAGAATAACAGTAGCGGTATAATTAATAAGAATATGAGATTTAACGATATTAAAACCATTTCCTACTACTTATAGGACAATGCATTATGTTTGAAAGTTGTTAAATCCTAATAAGTAATAGGAGGTAAATAAAATGGCAGATAAGAATTTAACTTGCAAAGACTGTGGTGCAGAATTCGTATTCACAGAAGGCGAACAGGCTTTCTACAAGGAAAAGGGTTTTGAAAACGAACCACAGAGATGCCCTGATTGCAGAAAAGCAAAGAAGGCACAGAGAAACAACGGCAGAGACTTCAGAAGATAATTATTGAAGTGAAAGGCTATTGAATTATTCAATAGCCTTTTTTGTTTGTCTTTTAATCATCATTTAGTTGACTAAGTCAACTAAATGATGTATGATAAATGCAACAGTTTTATCATAAGGAGTGGTTTTATGGAAGGAAATACTGATTTATACGTTTCTCAGATAAGGAGCTTCAACAGGTTCTATACCAAGCTTCTTGGACTACTGAACAGACATATACTGGACAGCCCCTATTCCCTCACCGAGGTCAGGATCCTTCTGGAAATTGAAAGGCTGAAAGCTTGTACTGCAAATAAGCTTATCGATAAACTGGAAATCGACAGGGGATATATGAGCAGGGTGTTGAAGAACTTTGAAAGCAGCGGACTGATTCAGAAAAAGGGTACAGCCTCTGATAGGCGCAAGCTGATGCTGGAATTGACTGAAAAAGGGAAAGACACGCTGGCGGAGCTGGAGGGAAGGTCAGGGAGGCAGGTGGAAAGCCTGATAGGCCACCTGGATGAGAAAGAGAGGCAAGCGTTGGTCCAAAGTATGGCCAGTATAAAGAGCGCCTTGCTAAAGAGCATCAATCCTGTGACAATAAGGACTTATAGAAAAGAAGATCTGGGCTTTATCATAGGCAGACACAGGGAACTGTATGCTTCTGAATATGGCTTCAGCTCGGAATTCAGCGACTATGTGGAAAAGTATGTTTTGAAGTTCGACGAACATCATGATCCTGACAAGGAGAACATCTGGATAGGCGAAGCGGATGGAAAGCCGGTGGGAATGATTGCTCTGGTCAGGATAGACGATAAGACCGCACAGCTTAGGTGGTTCCTTATTGAACCGGAGCTGCGGGGAATGGGATTGGGCCATATGTTGATGGATACAGTAATGGATTTTTCCAGAGCCAAGGGCTACAAGCATGTTTTCCTGTGGACGGTGAACATATTGGAGGCAGCGCGAGCTTTATACAGCCGGTTCGGCTTCCGGCTGACCGAAAGCAAGGCAAATGACACCTGGAATGGGAACCTGTTGGAGGAACGCTGGGATTTGTATATGTAAAATGTTAAAAGTGCAAAAAATAAAAAAGAACTCCGCTCTAAGAGTGTCAGTTCTTTTTTTATATCGAAATTTATGGAATTAGCTATTTGGCGGGAGTATGTGGGAATCGAACCCACCCATGAGGCTACCAACCCCAAACACTGGTTTTGAAGACCAGAGGGCACACCAGCACCCATCTACCCCCATACATATTATCGGCATTCTGGGTTGATTTCTTTCACACATTTAAAGATAATATCATAATCCAACTGTATTTGCAATGGCTTAAAACGGCGAAAAGGGCATAAAAAAACCGAAACTGAATAGCTAAGGCAGATAGCCTTCAATTGGCTGCATCAACCTTGGTCGCGTTCCGGTTTGTTTATGTTCATTGACGAAACCTCTCCGGGGATTGAGCAATTTCCTGCTTCATCTGCTGTATGATCCTTCTCACCATTTCACCGCCTACAGTGCCGCATTGTTTTGCCGAGAGATTGCCTTTGTATTCCTTGTTGAAATCTATTCCAAACTCTGAGGCGATGGACTTTTTCAGATCATTCATTGCCAGCTCTGCTTCAGGTACCAGGATCCTGGAACTTCGACTTCCTGTTCTTTTTCCTGTTAAAGTTTTGTATGCTACTTCAGTATGTTTTTTCACCATAAAACACCGCCTTTCATTAAATAGTATTCTATGGATTCCAGCTTTACATGAGTTGAAAATTAAGGATAGCCAATAAGAAAATGAAAGTCTACAATATGAAGTTGGTAAGCACAAATACTGTGAGCGGTAGTGTAAGAATGCTTAACAATGTGGTTATGAACACACCAACAGAGGCAAACAATGGCTCAGAATCAAATTGTCGTGCAAAAATTGCATTTGTTGCACCTGAGGGCATCGCAGCCAGCACAGTGCATATGGATATTACAGTGCTGTTGAAACCGAGGTGCTTCAGGAGAAAGGCTGTTGCCAGAGGCATTACTAAAAGCTTTATTGTCGCCACGATGTATACTTTCTTATTTGAGACAAGCTTTGCAATATCAATTTCAGCAATCATTGCGCCTATCAGTATCATTGAAAGGGGCGTCGTCATCTTGCCGGTCAGGTCAAAGGCTGTTTGAATATAGTATGGCAGCTTCAGCTGGAAAAGAAACATAAATACAGCGATCAAGGCTGAAATGGTTCCTATATTGACAAGTTTTCCAAAATTCGGTTTACCCTGGCTGTTGAAGAGGATTATGCCGTAAGTCCACAAAAAACTAGTAAAAACCAGATTCGCCACCGTGGCATAGAATACGCCTATCTCAGAAAAAAAGGCTCTTGCTACAGGATAACCCATGAAACCGACATTTGCGAATACAATTAGAGATATGAACACATTGGCTGACTTTCTGTCGTAGCGCAGCCCTTTGACTGCAGCAGTACATAGTATGATGGTCACTATATATGAGACAAAAGTAATTGCCAGGATGCTCAGCATATTGGGTAATACTTCGCTGGTCCTTTCAAAATTGGTTGAGGATATGACAAGTGCGGGCATTGCAATCTGAATGAGCAGTACCGATATGGAGTCCTCCATGCTGCTGTTCAGGACCTTTGTTTTTTTAGCAGCAGCTCCGATGAACATTATTATAAACAAAATCAGTATCTGACTGATTGCAGTAAAAAAGTCCATATATACACCCCGGTTATCATTCTATATATTTGGCGGCGGATATATGCTAATGTAAATTATTTCCGCCGCAAAGAAAATCAAGGTAGCATAAATCTGTTTCAGCAGAGCTTAAACAGATTTTGCTTATTAAAATTGTGTCTAAATATTGCATTATAGCAATAAATATATCATAGATTTATATTGATGTACATCTGCATGGCAAATACTACAGTGATACTGAGGGGGAGACCATGACTGATAATAAAGATGAAATGCTGTATAAGGAAATATGCAATTTGAATGATATCCTTACACCTTTGGTAAGCTCCTACAGACTCTCTGTCGGTGCTGCAGAAGAGCTTAACCGGATAGCTCTGGCTCATCGGAAGGATGTGGAGGATGCTGTTGAGCGGGCTGATGATCTGGGACACATGATCGACGATGTAAGGCGTAAGCTTAAAAAGTACATGAAAAGGTATTTTTCCGAGCTGGATTATAAGCTGGAATTCATGGAAGAACTCAGGGAACGGGCAGAAATGCGCGATAAGCTGAATACGAGATTGAATAAAATGTCAAAGGATAAGCATGAGGATGTTTGAACTGACTTCAAACATCCTCATGCTTTTGTAAAAATCCTTCCTAAAGCCCCTCGACAAGCTCTTTTATACTGCGCTTTATTCTGTCTGCCGGAAGCTTCAGCTTTTGCTCGGAAGCCTTTTTGACCTTCATGGGAAGGGTGGAATCACCAAATACGATCGCTCCGATGATAATGTCTTCCTTTATAAGAAGCTTTACATACCTGCCGGTATTTTTGTCCAGCTCGACCATCACTTCAGAATCCTCGGAAAGCACATCCCCTATTGAGAACATGGTAATCCCCTTGATTTTCAAGCTTGTAAAGGGATTTATCTCATCATAGGACATATTTCCTCCCGCTGCATTGCAGCCTGCTATCTTGCCCTGGGCTATTGCTATGGGCCAAATGCTGAAGTTTTTGCCGTTGTATTCGGCTACATCCCCTGCGGCATAGACTCCGTCTGCGTTGGTTTTCATATGTTCATCCACCATGATGGACCTGCCGATATTTATGCCTGAATCAGTGAAAGGTTGTATGTTTGCTTTGACTCCTGTGGAAAGTATGACAAAATCGGAATGTATGTCTGTTCCATCCTTAAGCCGCACGTATTCAGCTTTGCCGTTGCCGCCAACCTCTTGTATCTGTGCGTTAAGGTATAGCTGCATGCCTTTCTCAGTAATTGCTTTCAGGAGCAGCTGAGAGCAATGTTCGTCCGACTGTCTTGGAAGCAGCCTGGGAGCAGTTTCGATTATATTTACTTCGCAGCCCAGC
>CAZNMO010000093.1:0-1190 GCA_964574195.1 uncultured Clostridiaceae bacterium
AGCTGGTCAGTGAAAGAAAAGAGGATAAAGACATATTCAAGCCATCCCAACAAAAGGTATCAGAGCTTTGCTCAGAGACCGGCATGGTTTTCCAACGGTTTAATCTATTCCCTCATATGAGTGTACTGGATAACATCATGCTGGCTCCAAAGGTAGTAAGAAAGACTCACCTGACTACAGCAAGGGACTATGCCATGCACTTGCTGGACAAAGTGGGACTGAGTGACAAATGGGATGAATACCCTTCAAAGCTCTCCGGCGGGCAGCAGCAAAGGGTCGCTATTGCCAGAGCGCTTGCAACAAAGCCGAAGATAATGCTCTTTGATGAACCTACGTCCGCACTGGATCCGGAGCTGGTCTCTGAAGTTCTGGAGGTCATGGGCTCTTTGGCTCAGGAAGGTATGACCATGCTGGTTGTGACCCATGAGATGGGCTTTGCCAGAGAAGTGGCCGACAGGGTGATATTTATGGACAATGGGGAGATAGTTGAGGAAGGTACACCGGAGGGGTTGTTTGGTAAACCTTCAAAGAACAGGACGAAGGCTTTCTTGAGCAAGATAATTTAGCAGTATTGTTCCACAATTTGTTATTGACATTACACTTTGTATACAGTATTATACACATATGACAATTTAATAATGTTCTATCAAGAGTGGCGGAGGGAATGGCCCTATGAAGCCCGGCAACCTGCGAAAGCGAGGTGCCAAATCCATCAGCAGGACATTTTACGGAATGCGTTCAATATCAAGCTGAAAGATAGGAAAAGTGTATGATATACCTCTTCTATTTTTCTGAAGAGGTTTTTTTATTACTTGAACTGAATAATGAATTACTCTTATTAAGAGCGGCGGAGGGACTGGCCCTATGAAGCCCGGCAACCTGCAAAAGCGAGGTGCCAAATCCAACAGTGTGCAGAATAGCAGACTGAGAGATAAGAGAGGTCCCGGAGCCCTCTTTTATCGTGAAGAGAGCTTTTTTTTATTGGAGGGATAAAATGATAAAGATCGAGGGTTTGTATAAGGTTTATAAAGATAAAGAGGCTGATGTCCATGCATTGAAGGATATCAACATAGAAATTGAAAAAGGTGACATTTATGGGATAATCGGTTTGTCTGGCGCAGGAAAATCCACACTTATCAGATGCATAAACAGACTGGAGGAGCCAACCTCCGGGAAAGTATTTGTAGAGG
>CAZNMO010000093.1:1200-18070 GCA_964574195.1 uncultured Clostridiaceae bacterium
ACTGCATTGGACAAACAAGGACTAGTAGCCCTGCGGCGAAGGATAGGAATGATATTCCAGCATTTTAACCTGATGAGCAGGAAAAGCTGCAGCAAAAACATAGCCTTTCCTCTGGAGATATCAGGCTATGATAAGAAGTACATCGGGCAAAGGGTAGATGAGCTGCTTGAATTGGTTGACCTGAAGGACAAGCGTAATGCCTATCCGAGCCAGCTAAGTGGCGGACAGAAACAGAGGATAGCTATAGCAAGAGCACTGGCGACAAAACCTGATATACTCCTCTGCGACGAAGCGACCTCAGCCTTGGATCCAACAACGACAAAGTCCATATTGAAGCTTTTGAAAACAATTAATGAAACCCTGGGGATAACCGTTGTGCTTATTACCCACCAAATGGAAGTGATCAAGGAAATCTGCAACAAGGTTGCTGTAATTTCTGACGGAAGGCTGGTAGAGCAGGGCAGCACCTATGATGTGTTTTACAAGCCGATAGATAAGGTAACCAGAAGCTTTGTCAAGGATATAAGCACTGAACTTGAAGAGGGCACATATCCGGTTGAAGAAAATGCCAAGCTGGTTAAGCTGACTTTTCCGAATGACAGTGCGGGGAACCCGATAATTTCTGACACCATAAGAAGGTTTGATGTGGAAGTGAATATTGTGGCCGGACATATTAGCAGCATACAGGGAAAGTCCTATGGCCAGCTTATAATTACTATAAAAGGTGAAGACGCAGTTCTTGATCAGGCAATATCACATTTGTCTTCACAGAATCTTATTGTCGAGGTGATAAACCAATGAACATACTTGAATCGGTTGCAAAGCTTATTACACTAGTACCGGAACCTTTGGCAGAAACAATATACATGGTCTTCTTCTCAACACTTCTCTCTGTAGTCTTTGGCCTGCCACTGGGGGTAGCCGTGGCAATCAGCGAGCGTGGGGGGATCTGGGAGCACCCAAAGCTTAACAAGGTACTTAATATATTGATAAATATTACCCGGTCACTGCCATTCATAATACTAATGATTGCCGTATTTCCGCTTACCAAACTACTTGTTGGAAAACGGATCGGTACAACAGCGGCAATAGTGCCGCTTACAATATCAGCTATCCCCTTCTTTGCAAGGTTGGTGGAAGGTTCGATAAAAGAGCTTAGCCACGGTATTATAGAAGCCGCCCTTTCCATAGGGGCCAGTTCCCGCCAGATAATATTGAAGGTGCTGATCCCCGAGGCGTTACCAGCGATAATATCAGGGATAACGCTAACAGTAATAAGTCTTGTTGGATATTCAGCAATGGCCGGAGCTATTGGCGGCGGAGGTCTTGGTGATCTGGCGATTAGATTCGGTTATCAGGGCTTCCAGGAGGATATCATGATAGGAACAGTGATCGTACTTGTTGTTATCGTTCAAGCAGTACAGGGCATTGGAAATGTAGTGTACAAGAGGTTACAGAAGTAAGACGGTTTCTTGATACTCGATAAATTGCTGAAGCATTTATATATCCATTCAGGCTAGGCTGGCCAGCTGGCCTGAGGCAACAATCAGAATTGAGAATAAAAGGAGAGAATAAAATGAAAAAGATAGTAAGTTTGATATTAGCATTCACACTCATAATTGCATTTGCAGCAGGCTGCAGCCAGGCTGCACCTGCACCGGTGCCGGCAGCAGGACCAACTTCGGCTCCGGCAGCAGAGCAAAAACCGGTTGTACTGAAAATTGGAGCGACCCCTATACCCCATGCAGAGATCCTGAACTATGTAAAACCAATACTTGAAAAGGAGAACATCCAGCTTGAGGTAGTAGAGTTTACCGACTATGTGCAACCCAATACAGCCCTGGCAGATAAGGAACTGGATGCAAACTTCTTTCAGCATAAGCCTTACCTGGATAACTTTATAAAAGAAAGAAGCCTGGACCTGGTTTCGGTGGGAAATGTGCATGTAGAGCCTCTTGGTCTTTACTCCGGAAGCGTAAAGAGTATTGCTGAGCTCAAGAATGGGAGTACAATAGCAATACCCAATGATTCCACAAATGCTGCAAGGGCACTGCTGCTCCTGCAGTCAAACGGGCTCCTGAAGCTCAAGGAGGGTGCAGGCATAGAAGCCACTGAAAAGGATATTGCCGAGAATCCCAAAAACCTGAAGATACAGCCTGCCGAAGCGGCACAGCTTCCCAGAGTGCTGGAGGATGTGGATGCAGCGGTCATCAATACAAATTATGCGCTGCCTGCAGGGCTGAATCCCACAAAGGATGCTCTGATAATCGAAGGAAAGGATTCGCCCTATGCAAACTTGGTTGCTGTAAGAAAAGGCGATGAAAACCGGGCTGAGATCCAGAAGCTCATCCAGGTTCTGAACAGTGAGGAAGTAAAGAAATTTCTTGAAGAAAAATATCAGGGTGCCATAGTACCGGCATTTTGATGATAATATTCAACTCATGCAGTTTCTTCATATTATCCACATATGATTGTTGTTTAATATAGCTAAAGCAAACACTTTTCTATATTGTCAAAACTGATTGGAGGAATAGTATGAGTTGCCACGGAAATAACAAGGACAATCAAGGCTCACATAATCATAGCCCTTTGAAGCACATGCTTCATATGCTCATATGCTGTGGATTACCTATATTGATCATCGGAGCATTACCGCTTATCGCGGGTTACAGTCCCGAAGCCGGAAAATGGTTGGGAAAACTGGCACCATTTTTGTGCCCGATCATGATGATCTCAATGATGCTGATGATGTTCAGAGGAAATAAAAAGCGTAGCTGCTGCCATGATAAAGTAGAGCATTCTGAAAATGATAATTCACTTGAAGCAAGCAAATCCATATAAAAGTGCGAAAGAGACTCCCGGATGAATTTCTGTGAGTCTCTTTTGCTTTTAACAGCTCAAATACTTTTCAGAAGAATCGTGAAGGATGCACCATTGTACACAGATAATAATATTATATAGAATATAGAGTGGGATAAATATAAATAAATATTATAATTGATAAACTCAACTATATTGACAAAGCTAAACTTCAGATATATGCTATATATAGATGAATATCTATATATAGGGGTGATCTTGTGTCGAATAATTATGACGAAAATGCAAAAATTATTAAAGCCCTTTCTGATCCGAACAGGCTGAAGATAGTAGATATCCTGTCCTGTGGCGAAAGATGTGCCTGTGATATATTGGAACAATTTGACTTTACTCAGCCGACTCTTTCACATCATATGAAGGTATTGATGGAGTGCGGCATTGTAGAATGCAGAAAAGAAGGCTTGTGGAGCCATTATTCCTTGAACAGCTCAAACTGCAACAAGCTTATGCTTTTTATAATGAAGCTTATTACAGATACAGATGACTGCATCTGTAAAGATAGATCTGGCTGTAACTGCAAATAAAGGAGGTGTAAACATGAGGAAAGTTGTAATATTCGAACCTGCCATGTGCTGTGATACGGGTGTATGCGGGCCATCGGTGGATCCTGAATTGCTGAGGATCTCAACAGTTATAAACAACCTTAAAAGCAATGGAATACTGATCGAAAGATACAACCTTGCCAGTAACCCGCAAGCTTTTGTCGATAACCAGGAAATAAATAAAATGCTAAATGATCAAGGAATAGAAATACTGCCAGTCACAATGGTCAATGGCAAAGTTGTCAAATCCAAGGCTTATCCGACAAATCCAGAGATCAGCAAACTATTGGGAGTTCCGGAAGTGTATTTAAAGGGTGCTATCAGGAAAACTACCGGAGGATGCGGCAGTGACTGCGGGTGAAAATAAGAAAAGAGGGATCATGGATTGATCAAAAACTATGATTTGGAAGCGATAAACTTAACCAAATATATATTCTTTACAGGAAAAGGCGGTGTGGGTAAAACCTCCGCTGCATGTGCTACTGCCGTAGCTCTTGCCGATATGGGTAAGCGGATCATGCTTATCAGCACTGATCCTGCTTCTAATCTTCAGGACGTTTTCAATACTGAGCTTAACAACAAGGGGGTTGAGATAAGCGGCGTACCGAATCTGGTAGTGGCAAATTTTGACCCTATAGAAGCTGCTGCTGAATACCGGGAAAGTGTGATAGCCCCCTATCGTGGCAAGTTGCCTGAGGTAGTATTGAAGAATATGGAGGAGCAGCTATCAGGCTCATGCACCGTTGAAATCGCCGCATTTAATGAGTTTTCACATTTTATAACCGATGAGAGTAAAGCAGAAGAATTTGAACATATAGTTTTCGATACAGCACCAACGGGGCATACCTTAAGAATGCTTCAGTTACCTTCGGCCTGGACCAATTTCATCAGCGAGAACACACATGGAGCCTCCTGTCTGGGGCAGCTCTCGGGGCTTGAGAGCAAAAAAGAAGTCTATAGGAGTGCCGTGATGAATCTGGCCGATGGAGAGAAGACTACGCTATTCCTGGTTGCTCGTCCTGAGCCATCTCCACTCAAAGAAGCAGAAAGGGCATCAGCTGAGCTGAGGAGCATAGGTGTGAACAATCAGGTTTTAATTATCAATGGCATACTTGAGGAGCATGACGATTACCTTTCTGATGCTATTTATGAAAAGCAGCAAGGCGCATTGGATGATATGCCTAAGGAACTTAAAGACATTGACACTTTTGGTATACCACTCAGGCCATATAATGTGACAGGGCTGGACAATGTAAGAGCTTTACTTAAGGGCAGCAGTGCAAACTATAGTAGTGAAAGCCTTAGTACATCCAATCTGCCTAAGCTGTCTGCTGTTATTGAGGACTTGTTTACAAGTGATAAAAAAGTGATATTCACAATGGGTAAAGGCGGTGTGGGCAAGACTACCATAGCAGCCGCCATTGCCTTGGGGCTGGCCGGTAAAGGCAAAAAAGTGCATCTTACCACCACAGATCCGGCAGCTCATTTGAAGTTTGTTTTGGATGAAAGCTGCGGGATAACTCTGAGTAATATAGATGAGAAAGAAGAGCTGGAAAAGTATAAAGAGGAAGTGCTGGGTAAAGCCAGGGAAACGATGAATGCTGATGACCTGGCCTATGTGGAAGAGGACCTAAGGTCCCCATGTACCCAGGAAATTGCAGTGTTCAGGGCTTTCGCACAAATAGTTGAACGATCGGAAAATGAGGTGGTGGTAATTGATACAGCACCTACAGGCCATACTTTGCTGCTTTTGGACTCTACTCAGAGCTACCACAGGGAGATCCAGCGTTCCCAAGGAGATATCCCGGAGTCTGTTCAGAAGCTGCTGCCCAAGCTAAGGGATGAAAGGGAGACGGAGGTAATAATAGTGACACTTCCGGAAACTACTCCTGTATATGAAGCTATGAGACTGCAGACGGATTTGCAGAGAGCCGGCATTCACAATAAATGGTGGATAATCAATTCCAGCTTTTACGCAGCCAAAACGACCAATGCTATTCTGAAGGTAAAAGCAGGCAGTGAAGTACATTGGATCAACAAGGTAGAGGAGATTGCAAAGGGTAATTTTGCGGTTATAGGGTGGACCCCAGAGGAATTGAAGGGCAAGAACCTGTATGAATTGTTGAGCTGATAGGATTCCACTACAAGGATGTTGAAATGCTTGTAGTGGAATTTTCAATAATAAAGAGAGGTGTAAGAGCTTATGGATACAGCGGTAATGGTTCCATTGACCCCCAGAGAGGCTTTTCTGAACCTGCAGGGGGAAGCTGCAATACTGGACATCAGACCTGAATATGAAACTGACTTCAGGGTTTTTGACGTACCCAGAGTCATTTACCTGCCACTGGAAAGCCTTCAGGAGGGATGTGCAGGATTACCCGGGGACATTATGCTGATAGTAGCAGACAGTGTAGGCTTTCAAAGCAAGGAAGCAGCCAGATATTTGGTTGAGTATGGGCTTGCAAGTGTCTCGTATTTGGCAGGAGGGATCATAGCATGGGAGCGTGCCGGACTGCCAGTTTCAAAGGATCTTGATTACGAAATGTCAGGGGGCTGTGCTTGCAAGCTGAGACCGCACAAGGAGAAGCCTGAGGGCTCATCGGTGGCGCCGTCAAAGGAACGGAGCGGCAGAGAGGGAGTCTGACCCTGATAGGCAGAAATAACTATTTGTTAAGTTTATGTAAATTGGATTGACATTACTTTCTTTGCTGTTTATTATATGAGTATAAATGAATATAGTAATATAAAGAACGAGCGAGGTGAAGAAATGGATCTGCTCCAGATAATGAAAGCTCTGGGAGATGAGACCCGTTTAAGGATACTTAATCTGCTGAGCAATGGTGAACTGTGCGTATGCGAAATGGAATGCCTGCTGGACATCAACCAGTCCAATGCATCCAGGCATCTTAACAAGCTGAACCTTGTCGGCATCATAACCTTTGAGAAAAGGGCTTTATATGTCTATTACAGTATTAACAAGGAATTATACGATGAATTTCCTATTCTTGCTGAGTTTCTGAAAAAAGAGTCGGGTAAGCTGAAAAAATGTCCTGTGGATATTGATAAGCTGACTGCATATAAGAGCAGCGGCATGACCTGTGAAGAACTCAAAGCAGGAAGGATATGCTTCAACACTAAGGAGGAATAATTAATGAGTAAAAGCACTAAGAGCATTAAAAAGGATGATGTGAGCCTTGGTTTTTTTGCCAAATACCTTACAATATGGGTAGCAGCATGTATAGTTGCCGGGGTAATTCTGGGGCAGGCACTTCCGGTAATACCTGAGACTCTTAGCAGATTTGAATATGCGAATGTATCTATGCCGGTAGCAATACTTATATGGCTTATGATTTATCCAATGATGCTTAAAATAGATTTTTCAAGTATAGTGGATGCAACCAAGAAGCCTAAGGGCTTGATAGTTACATGCACTACCAACTGGCTTATAAAGCCCTTTACCATGTACGCAATAGCCGTATTCTTCTTTTATGTGGTGTTTAAAAACCTCATACCTGCAGACCTAGCCAAGGAGTATCTGGCCGGCGCGGTCTTACTTGGTGCTGCTCCATGTACTGCCATGGTATTCGTATGGAGCCATCTGACAAAGGGGGACCCCGCTTATACATTGGTGCAGGTGGCGGTAAACGACCTGATCATACTTGTTGCCTTTACACCAATTGTTGCATTCCTGCTGGGCGTCAGCAATGTCATAGTGCCCTATGATACCCTGATAATATCGACTATTTTGTTTGTAGTGATTCCACTAGTTGGAGGTTATTTGACAAGAAAGCATGTGATCAACAGCAGGGGACTGGATTACTTCAACAATGTATTCCTTAAAAAATTTGATAATACCACTATAGTAGGACTACTGTTGACACTAGTGATAATATTTTCTTTCCAGGGTGAGATCATATTGAACAATCCTTTGCATATAGTCCTAATAGCGATACCGCTTACGATACAGACCTTCTTTATATTCTTTCTGTCCTACGGCTGGGCAAAAGCCTGGAAGCTTAAACATGATATAGCAGCTCCAGCCGGTATGATAGGCGCAAGCAATTTTTTCGAGCTAGCAGTAGCGGTGGCTATTTCGCTGTTTGGCCTTGAATCGGGAGCTGCACTGGCCACAGTTGTCGGTGTGCTTGTGGAGGTGCCGGTGATGCTTGCATTGGTGCGCATTGCCAATAACACACGCCACTGGTTTGGAGAAGCAGCGGCTACGTCTGAGTTTAGCCGGGAAGCGCTGCAGGAGGCTGCAATCACTGTAGAATTTTCCGAAAAGGGTGGAGAGTAAAAATGAGAATTGCAATAATAGCTGATATTCACAGCAATATCTTTTCTCTGAATGAAGTGCTTCTGGACATAGACAACAGGAATGCAGATATGATCGTCTGCATGGGTGACCTGGTGGGCTACGCCACTTATCCAAATGAGGTAATAGATACAATAAGGGAAAACAGGATACTGACCATCAAAGGCAACTATGATGAGGCTGTAGGCGAAGAACTGATGGTATGCGGCTGCGATTATCCTGATCCCAAGGATATGGAAAATGCCGGGATATCACTGAATTGGACTATAGATGAGACAAGAGATGACAACAAGGAATTCCTCAAAAGCCTGCCTACGGAAGTAGTTATGAGCTTTGGAGCCAAGACTGTAAGGTTCGTCCACGGAAGTCCCAGAAAAATAAATGAATACCTGAAGGAGAATTCACCAGAGGCTGAGGAAGTAATGGGTGAGTTCAAAGAGGATATACTGGTCTGCGGCCATACCCACAAGCCGTATTACAAGGAATACGGCAATAAGCTGCTGGTGAATGCCGGCAGCGCCGGGAAGCCAAAAACCGGGACTCCAAGGGCAAACTATGTCATATTGGATATAACCAATGATACAACTGAAGTACAGATCCATGAAGTGGACTATGAATATGAAAATACGGCAAGGGCTATAGAAGAGGCAGGAATGCCGCAGGAATTCGCAGACATAATAAGGACAGGTAAAGCATAAGCAAGTTGTAGGGGGCGTATTTATGCAAAAAGCGGTGATATCTCCTTGGCTATACAGCTACATAAAGCAGAGGGGAGATTCCATGAATGTGACTCTCAGATGGGCAATGCACGGGTGATGAATGGTCAATGAAGAACCATCTGGATTGATGGGAAAGCCGGAAGCAATTGAAAGGTTCACTGAGTTTGCAGTTCAGGATATCATATTATATGTTGATAATGATGTTCTGGAGGAATACCTGGATAAAAACAAGCTGTTTATAAATATTGAAGGCTATGGGCTGCATGAGTTGGAAGCAGTAGAGTAGGAGGATGCTCCTACTCTATTTTTCTATACTTGACAAGGATAGTATATTGTACTAATATAGATATATACCCATATGCGTATATGGGATCGGATATTGATAAATGCTCTGGGTAAGGAGGATATGATAATATGGAGAAGCTATTGAATACTTTCAAGGTATTGTCTGATGAAACACGTATAAGGATATTGGTCATGCTTTTTCATAAAAAGCTCTGTGTCTGCGAGCTTTGTGGTGTGCTTGGGGAATCACAGCCTAAAGTATCCAAGCATCTGGCAAAGCTAAGGGATATGGGGTATGTAAAGGATGAAAGGCAGGAGCAGTTCATATTCTATTGCCTGAGTAGTACAGATAAGGTGCTGAAAGCCATTCTTCAGGATATAATGGACAATCTTGAAGCTTATCCGTCTCTACAAAGGGATCTGGAGCAGCTTGACAATGTCGAGAAGTATATTGAGGCTTGCAAGACCAGATGATTTGATTTTTTGGGGGGAGGTGAGATCAATGAATTATATTACACAAATATTCAGTTGGCTCAATGCGCAGCTTCTGAAAATGACATGGCTCTCAGAGCTTGTTAAGTTGCTGGTAGAGAAAGTATTTGGGCTTTCTGTCGATACCAGGGTAGGAGGAAGCATACACTTTTTCATTTATGATGTGATCAAGATTTTTATTCTTCTTTCTGTGCTCATATTCGCAATATCATATATACAGAGCTATTTTCCTCCTGAGAGGACCAAGAAGATACTTGGGGGCATAAAAGGAATAAAGGGCAATATACTGGGTGCGTTGCTAGGGACTATAACCCCCTTCTGAAGTTGCTCAAGCATACCGATATTTATCGGTTTTACCTCGGCAGGACTACCATTGGGTGTCACCTTTTCCTTCCTTATTTCATCACCCTTGGTTGACCTGGCCTCGATGCTAATACTGACTTCTTTCTTCGGGATAAAAATTGCCATAGCCTATGTTGTTGTGGGACTTATACTGGCTGTTGCAGGAGGAACTCTCATAGACAAGCTGGGACTTGAGGATCAAGTACAGAGCTATGTAAGGGATATAGAAAATGTTGATGTAGATATGGTGGATATGACTCGTGCCGACAGGATATCGTACTCAAGGGAGCAGGTTAACGACATTGTGAAAAGAGTCTGGCTCTATGTTCTGATCGGAGTGGGAATTGGGGCTACGATCCACAATTGGATCCCTCAAACCATAGTAGAAAATGTTATAGGGGAAAACAATCCCTTTGCAGTAGTCCTTGCAACTGCCATTGGTATACCAATGTATGGAGATATTTTCGGCACAATACCTATAGCAGAAGCATTATTTACTAAGGGAGTGGGAGTGGGCACGGTGTTGTCCTTCATGATGGCTGTTACGGCTCTCTCACTGCCATCGATGATACTGTTGAGCAAGGTTGTAAAGCCTAAACTTCTTGGAATATTTGTCACTATAGTATCAATAGGAATACTATTGATCGGTTATATATTCAACGCAATTTCTTTTGTGTTTATTTAGCTTACGAAACAGCAAGTTTTTAATTCCAGGTAATTTGGAGTTATGAATAGTACTATAGATTTAGGGAGGTAATGTCAATGGTTATTAAGGTATTGGGACCTGGCTGTATGAACTGCAAAAAGCTGTACGAGAATGCAGCAGCGGCAGTGAAGGAGCTGGGAATAGATGCGACAATTGAAAAAGTAGAGGATTTCAAGGCGATACTGTCCTACGGAGTAATGAAAACTCCAGGTCTTGTTGTTGATGAAAAGGTCAAGGTCATGGGAAGGATAGCAACAGTTGAAGAAATCAAAAAGCTGCTTTAAAAAAGGTTGAGGCTATAAAAGCCTCAACCTTTTTTATGCTTTAGTAACTGCCCATCATTCCAGGACCAAAGCCTGAACCGGCACTGCTGCCGTGGCAAGCTCCATAGCCCATTCCTGAAGGAAAACCGTTTTCAGCATGGAATTTTTCCATCTGGTCAAAGTGATCCTTGTACAGCTTTGCCTGATCCTCTGTTATGACATTATCCTTCACTGCCTGGTCTATCTGTGCCTTTCTCCAGGATATCATATCCTTGAACCACTGTGGTGTACTTGAGTTGTCAGCCGCAAATACAAAAGTTGAAAGCATGAGAGCAAATATGCTTGCTATGGTTATTATCGCTACCAGTCTTTTCATTTTTGTTACCTCCGTTTATTTTAATATTTTTATTACAGCATAATGGGAAAATCGGGTTTAGGTATTAGCTGTGATTTCATAATAGTTGAAGAATATGGAGGTTTTATGAAGAATAAAATAAAAAATCGGTAAACAGTTGATTGAAGATTTCCGTTGAATATTGATATGGTATTCGTAAATTGAGGTGCTATAATTGTAATTGTATGTATTGTTTAGTCAGATATTATGATTGAAGGAGACTTTCGAATGAAGTCAAGGCTAGCAAACCAATTAGCAGTAGGGCAGGCAATACTGGCTGCAGCACTATACGGGATGAGTGCCCCACTATCAAAGCTGCTTCTTGTAAAGCTTTCTCCAATGCTTTTATCAGCCCTGTTGTATCTTGGCGCCGGCGCAGGAATGTTGTTATTCAACAGTATGCTTAAAATCTCCAGGGCTGAACGGAATGAAGCAGGACTCACAAAAGCGGAGCTGCCTTATGTAATGCTTATGGTGGCATTGGATGTTGCGGCACCTATCTCGCTGATGGTGGGGCTTTCAATGTCAAGTCCGGCCAATGCTTCATTATTGAATAATTTTGAGATCGTGGCTACTGCTATAATTGCACTTATTGTTTTTCGGGAAGCTATTGGCCGGCGTTTGTGGCTTGCCATCTCATTGATCACGATCTCAAGCATGATACTCAGCATTCAGGATATCAGCAGCTTCAGCTTTTCCATAGGCTCGATATTCGTACTTCTTGCCTGCACCCTCTGGGGGCTTGAGAACAATTGTACAAGGAAGCTTTCCATGAAGGATCCCATTCAAATAGTAATAATCAAAGGGCTGGGTTCAGGCACATGTGCATTGGGGTTGGCGGCTTACGCAAAGGAGCTGTCGGGGGATGCAGCATATATTATGCTTGCACTCTTACTAGGTCTGTTCTCTTACGGAATCGGTATTTTTCTTTATGTAACTGCCCAACGGGAGCTGGGTGCTGCCAGGACAAGTACATACTATGCGGTTGCACCTTTTATCGGTGTAGGGGTTTCGTACATTATTTTCCTTGAGCCGGTGAGCCTGAAATTTGTAATTGCTTTTGCAGTCATGCTTGCCGGGACATACTTCGCTGTGGTAGAAAAGCACGAGCATATGCATTTTCATAAAATAGTCGAACATGAGCACAGACACAATCACAGTGACGGACATCACAACCATATGCACATGCCGCAGGTTTTGGGCGAACATAGCCATATTCATATTCATGAAGAGTTGGCTCATTTACATAAGCATACGCCTGATATACACCATACACATCAGCATTAATGGGCTTTCTCCATAATATCTCCACAAATAACAGTTATCATAATAAAAAACGAAGGGTGGAGTGATTATGGGTAATAAAAAGAAGCAAAAATCAAATAACAAAAACACTAATGTTGTTATTTTTGTACTCGCGGCAGTTTTGATATCCTTTGCGGTTTATTCATTTATAATGAATGCACAGAAACAGCAGATTTCGGATGCAAATGCAGGCGGACCGCCATTGACGGAAAGCAGCGGTGAAATAGCTGTTGAGCCAAAGGCTGAGACTCCCGAAATCAGCGGAGAGGTTCCGAGCGATGTGGATCTCAAAATTTTGAAGAGTGAAGTTACCGAAAAGGCAACTTTTTATCCGTACAAAGCCGATGGAGTATACATGGAAGTGCTTGCCTTAAAGGCATCAGACGGAAGCATCAGAACAGCACTGAACACCTGTCAGATATGCTACAACTCAGGCCAGGGCTACTACAAGCAGGAGGGGGACAAGCTGGTATGTCAGAACTGCGGTAACAGGTTTGGTGTAGATGATGTTGAAGTTGTCAGAGGCGGCTGCAATCCGGTCCCTGTACTCCAGGAGAATAAAAGCGATGCTGGAGAGTATATAACGATAAATAAGGATTTTCTTGTAGCAAACAAGGAATTGTTTGCTGCTTGGAAGAGATAAAGGCCAAGTATCATCCAACATTATGGATGATACTTTTTTTATAGCATATGGGAAACAATATAAAAACGAAAAGAAATTTTGAATTTCTCCACAACTTCTCCACAATTATAGGCTATAATTAAAATATAGGGTAGGGGGGTAACGTAAAACCATGAGAGGAGAAATCACATGAAAACAGAGAGCTATAAGATAAATGGGATGACTTGTGCAGCTTGCGCCAAAGCAGTAGAAAGAGCCGTAAAGAAGCTGGATGGAACAACTGAGGCAAATGTTAATATTGCAACGGATAAACTAGCCCTGACCTATGATGATACAAAGCTGAAACCAGAAGATATCATGAGTGCAATATCAAAAGCCGGTTATGAGGCTGTGGCTGAGAAAAAAACGAAGGAAGTTACTATACCCATACAGGGTATGACATGCGCGGCTTGTGCGAAGGCAATAGAAAGAGCGGTGGGAAAGCTCGGCGGAATTGAGTCGGTTTCGGTCAATCTTGCAACGGAAAAGGCGAACATACATTATGATACCGGACAGCTGAGGCTGTCGGAAATAAAACAGGCTATTGCAAAGGCCGGATATAAGGCTTTGGAAATAGAAAACAAAAGCAATGTGGACGAAGACAGGCTCAGAAAGGAAAAGGAAATAAGGACCTTATGGACTAAGTTCATCGTTTCAGCAGTGTTTGCGGTTCCTCTCCTTTATATAGCGATGGGAGCCATGCTGGGATGGCCGCTTCCGAAGGCCTTGGATCCTATGGACTACCCACTATTCTATGCGCTGGTGGAAATAGCACTTACAATACCTGTTGTAATAGCAGGACACCGCTTCTATACGGTGGGATTCAAGGCGATACTGCACAGAAGCCCCAACATGGATTCACTCATCGCTATGGGGACCTCTGCTGCAGTGCTGTACAGCCTTTATTCGACCTACAGGATCAGCATCGGTGACTTCATATATGTCGAAGACCTGTATTTTGAAACCGCAGGAGTCATAATCACTTTGATACTGCTGGGCAAGTCACTGGAAGCAGTATCAAAGGGCAGGACCTCTGAAGCTATAAAGAAGCTGATGGGACTGGCTCCCAAAACAGCTATCATAATTCAAGACGGCAAGGAAATTGAGATACCTATAGAAGAAGTTGAAGTAAACGATGTCATAGTTGTAAAGCCGGGAGCAAAGATCCCTGTTGACGGAGAAGTTACAGAGGGGCTTACGGCAATAGATGAATCAATGCTCACAGGTGAGAGCATTCCGGTAGAGAAGAAGCCGGGGGACAAAGTATTCGCAGCAAGTATAAACAAGACAGGCTCCATTCACTTCAAGGCCACAAAGGTAGGAAGCGATACAGCCCTGGCACAGATCATTAAGCTGGTTGAGGATGCACAAGGCTCGAAGGCACCTATTGCACAGATGGCAGACATAGTATCAGGGTATTTTGTACCTATAGTATTTGCAATAGCTACACTTTCGGCATTGGCCTGGTATTTTATCGGCGGTGAAACTCCGGTATTCTCATTGACAATATTCATTGCTGTTCTTGTGATCGCATGCCCCTGCGCCTTGGGGCTGGCAACTCCGACAGCCATAATGGTAGGGACCGGCAAGGGTGCCGAATACGGAGTTTTGATTAAAGGCGGCGAAGCCCTTGAATCGACACATAAAATCAAGACCATAGTATTCGACAAGACAGGAACAATAACCGAAGGTAGGCCTGAGGTGACCGATATCGTCACCACAGGGATAATTGACAGGAACAAGCTGCTCCAGATCGCCGCATCGGCAGAAAAAGGCTCCGAGCATCCACTCGGTGAAGCCATTGTAAGAGGAGCAGAGAAGGAAGAACTGGAAACACTTAAGGTCGATAGCTTCAATGCTATACCGGGACACGGTATAGAAGTTCTGATAGAGGGCAGAAATGTACTTCTTGGAAACAGGAAGCTCATGACAGAAAGGAATATCAGCCTTGCAGGATTGGAAGAAGAGTCGGACAGACTGGCGGCAGAGGGCAAGACACCTATGTATGCTGCTATTGACGATCAGGCGGCAGGTATCATTGCAGTGGCTGATGTAGTTAAGGAAAGCAGTGCCAGGGCAATAAGAAAGCTGCATGACATGGGTATAGAAGTGGCAATGATAACAGGTGATAACCGAAAGACAGCGGATGCCATAGCAAGACAGGTGGGTATAGATAGAGTATTGGCAGAGGTGCTGCCCCAGGATAAGGCCAATGAGGTTAAAAAGCTTCAGGCTGAGGGCAAAAAGGTGGCAATGGTGGGCGACGGTATCAACGATGCACCCGCACTGGCCCAGGCGGACATTGGCATAGCAATTGGCTCCGGCACAGATGTGGCCATGGAATCGGCAGATATAGTGCTGATGCGTAGTGATCTTATGGATGTACCTACAGCAATACAGCTTAGCAAGAGCACTATTCGCAATATAAAACAGAATCTTTTCTGGGCTTTCGGCTATAATGTGGCTGGAATCCCGGTAGCAGCAGGGCTGTTGCACCTCTTTGGAGGACCACGGCTGAATCCTATACTGGCAGCTGCAGCAATGTCACTGAGTTCAGTTTCAGTGCTGACCAACGCGCTAAGACTGAAAGGCTTCAAACCGTATAAATAGGGGCGACAGTGGTCGCCCGTGCCTAAAACAAAATAAAAACAAAAATTTAAGGAGGAACAAAAATGAAAAAACAAATCTACATCGAAGGTATGAGCTGTGGACACTGCGTAAAGCATGTAGAAAACGCACTTATGGAATTAAATGGTGTAGCAAAGGTAGAGGTAAGCTTACAGGATAAACTGGCAATAGTGGAATTGAATCAGGAAGTAGAAGATTCCAAGCTGAAGGAAGCAATAGAAGAAGCAGGTTATGATGTTACTGCAATAAAGGGAATCTAGCAGAAGTGGACAAAGGAGGAATGGCCATGGATAATGAAATGCATGCAGATCAATGCAGCAACTGCGGACATATCCATGTAACTGCCCGCTCGGAAAAAGCGAAGAAGGATCTGACAGCCAGACTGAACAGGATAGAGGGGCAGATCAGGGGAATCAAGGGTATGATTGATAAGGATGTATATTGTGACGATGTGTTAAACCAAATCGCAGCCGTCCAGTCAGCCATGAATTCAGTCAGCCGGCTTATACTGAACAACCACATGAAATCCTGTTTGGTGACACGTATCCAGGCAGGGGAAACAGAAGTAATAGATGAACTGCTCCACACAATAGAAAAGATGCTGAGATAGGATGGTATGAGAAAATGATAAAAAAATTAATGGCAGTAGGTTTGGCTGTGACGATGGCGATATCCTTGGCAGCATGCCAGGCAACAGACGTAGTAGGAAAAGTCGCAGTAACCTCCTTTGAAGCGGTATTGAACAAAATACCTGATAAAATTACTTCTGATGAATTGAACAATGGCTGGTCTTTGGAATCTCCCACCGGCGAAAGGTTTGTATGGAGCAAGGACTTCAGCAAGGCAGGCAATCCAGATATAATGCTGGAATTTGATGCAAAGCCATTTATAGCAGCAGGTCTGGATGTGAACAAGCTTCCTCAGGAGAATTATCTGTATCTGAAGGACATGGATGTGCTTATGGTTCATGCAGAACTGAGTGATGACAAGTTCACTTATAGCGGAGAAGCAAAACCTATCGAAACCTTTAAGAAAATCGTAGAGACCAACAGAAACAGTGTAGGCTACCATGAGAAGCTTGACCACTACGGCGTAAAATTGGGCAACGGCAATATGTTTGAGTGGGCAAAGGATATGAGCACCAATGACAAGGATATAGTATTCGTACTCAACCCACAGCCCTTTATAGATGCAGGCGTTGACCCAACAAAAGTGGAAGGTTGGGCCTTCGCCAAGGTCGAAGTTAAGGATGACAACGGCAAGGATATACAGGTGGATAAGCTGCTGAAACCGTTTGATTTGAAATAAGCGAATAGATATACTGAGAGTTACTTAACG